>CALAML010000078.1 GCA_937925845.1 uncultured Acidimicrobiales bacterium
CCACATCCTCCTCGTCGGCGGCTCCTCCCGAATCCCCCTCGTCTCCAAACTCATCACCCAAAACCTCGGCCGCCCCACCACCATCGACGAATACCCCAAATACGCCGTACCCCTCGGCGCCGGTATCGAAGCCCTCCGCATGGGAGCCCTAGTATCGGCACCGGGATTTGCGCCAGCGGCACAGTCGGGCGAAGTCCCCGACGACCTTCCGGGCGCAGCCGACGCCACCAGCCAGATCGGTGCCAGCGACCTCCCTGCACCAGGCCCGGCCACGCCGACCTCCGACGACCTCCCGACCTCGGCTGACACCACCAACCAAATCGGCGCTGGCGACCTCCCGCTGCCAGGCCATGACTCTTCGGCCCTGGCCGATCTACCCGCGGCCGATGCTCCGACGCCCAGCCCGGCCGTTCCAAAGGGGCCCAGTCCACTCGCCGCCGCATCGGCCGATGATGCCGATGACCTTCCGGAGGTTGATGCGCCGGTCCGGGGACTGCAACAAACCGGCACCGCCCGCTCCACTCAGCCCGTGTCGAGCGACCTGCCCCCGGTAGCCGACCCGAAGCTTGACCAAACTGCGCTTCAGCAGCCCAACGGCAGCGCCAAGCCCGAGGAGGCGAGGCCATTGCCTCCACCGCCCCCGGCGGTTGGTGCGGCCCAACGCCGAGTGCTGCGCAATCAACGGGCCGACTTGGGCCGCCGGGCTTCGGATACACCTGCTGCTCCCCTATCTACGCCTGCCTCAAAGCCCAAGACTCCTAGCGGTCCCGAAAAGGCAACGACTCCCAAGTCGACACCGACCCGGAGACCGGGCGCAGCACTTGCGGCTGCCTCGGGCGCGGCCGCCGGAGCCGCGGTCCCAACCGACGCAAACGGCACCCCGATTCGTCTGCCCCGTCCGAAGCCCCAGCCCGAGACTACGGTCATCGAGACCGAGGACGAGGACTCCAAGAAGCGCCGCAAGCCGGCACTGTGGCTTCTGGCCGGCGCCGCCAGCCTCCTCTTGCTCGTCGGTTTGATTGCCGTAGCTTCGGCGCTGTTCGGTGGTGACGGCGACGGCGACGATAGTCAGCTCGCCGGTTCGACCACCACGACACCAGCCGACTCCACGGAACCGTCGGTGTCGGTCACCGTTGCCGGCACCCAACAGGAACAGACATCGTCGACCACCGCCGACTCCACGACAACCAGCAGTGGTCCACTCATCATCAACCGACCATCGACGTCAACCACCGAAGGCGACAATGGCAGCGGCGACGGGGACGGTACGCCGATCTCGGTGCCAGCGGAAAGCCCGCTGATTGCGCCCACCACGACCACCCCTTCGTCGACCTCGTCAACATCGACGACTCAACCTGGGCCGATCATTGTGGTGCGGCCACCCACCGTCAACCCGGTCGACATCCCAACGCCTGTCACTGCGGCGCCCACGACTACCACTACCGACCGGTCCGGGATCAACAGCGGCCCCAGCGCAACACCGTCAACAGAGCAACGTCCCACCACTACCGAACGCCCCACCACTACCGAGCGTCCAACCACCACGGAACGACCCACCACTACCGAGCGCCCGACCACTACGACCGAGCAGCCCACCACCACATCCCAAATCGATCGTGACAACGACGAGTGGTCCGCGGTTGCCGACTGCGACGACAACGATCCCGATGTGTTCCCCGGTGCGCCGGAGATTCTCGACAACCGGGTCGATGAAGACTGTGACGGTTCTGATGCCATAACCGATGCCGATGGCGATGGCTTTAGCCCGAACGCATTGTTCTCCTCTCAACGCGACTGCGATGACAGCGACCGTGACATCAATCCTGACGCCCGGGAAGTCTTCGAAAACGGCATCGACGAAGACTGCGACGGCGAAGACTCGATCATCGACAACGACGGCGATGGCTTCGGCAGCCGCAGCGACTGCAACGATTTCGACGACGACATCAACCCCGACGCCACCGACATCCCCGACAACGGCATCGACGAAAACTGCGACGGCGAAGACACCATCACCGACGAAGACGGCGACGGCTTCAGCCCACCCCAAGACTGCGACGACGATGACGACGACATCAACCCCGACGCCACCGACATCCCCGACAACGGCATCGACGAAAACTGCGACGGCGAAGACACCATCACCGACGAAGACGGCGACGGCTTCAGCCCCCTCACCGACGACAACGTCGACTGCGATGACGACAACGAAGATGTCAACCCTGGCGTGGCCGAAGTCCTCGACAACGGAGTCGACGACGACTGCGACGGTGACGAGGCCATCACCGATGAAGACGGCGACGGCTTCAGCCCGTTTGCGCCGATCCCCGCCGAAGTGGATTGCAACGACGACAACCGCTTCATCTTTCCGGGAGCGCCCGATGCTCCGGGTGGCGCCGACCGCGACTGCGACGGAGACCCGTAGGGTCTACATCGTCGAGGCTCAGCGTAAGGGTTTCACGGCGAGCTGCCGCCATTCGGTCGCAGTTCTAGGCTGCGCTGAACTCGAACTCGATCCGCCGGTTTTGGGCCCGGCCATCTTCGTCTTCATTGCTGGCAATCGGTTCTGTTTCGCCGGCACCGCGTACCCGCAGAACTTCCTCCGGAACGCCTTCGCTGATCAGCAGTTGTCGGACCGCCTCCGCTCGCGACTCCGACAGTTTCATGTTCATATCGTCATCGCCCATGGCGTCGGTGTGGCCAACAATGGTCAGGATCAGGTCGGGTCGAGCCAGACAGAGTCCAACCACCGAGTCGAGGGTGGATTGGTCGATCTCACGAAGCTCAGCCGAGCCGGAATCAAAGAAGACGTCGTTGGCGATCACGACCCGGCTGGCGCCAGCTGATGCTTCGGGAACGATGGTGAGGTTGTTCACCACCGGCTGCTCAAGGCCGGCCAGCGAGACCGCCATGTCATCGATGGCTTGTTGGTCCGGCATCGCTCCCTCGAGGAAGACCGTTCCGTTTTCGATCTTGATAAAGGCCGAACCGACCCCGTTCTCGCCTTCGGCGGTGGCTGCGAGCTCGGGGAGAACCGGTTCTTCGGCCATGGCGTCGTCGCTGCCCTCAGCCACATCTTGTTCCTCAGCCAGGGCGTCATCGCCGCCCTCGGCCGCACCGTCGGTGTCGGTGTCGGTGTCGGTGCCATTGTCGTTGTCGGTCGCATCGTTGGCGCTCGACTCCGTATCGCCGTCGACGATGTCGGGATCTGCGGTTGCCGTTTGATCGTTGGCCTCATTCGCGTCATCGCCACCGCCACCTCTCAAGAGAGCCAGGCCAGCAACGCCGAGCAGAAGCAACGCGAGCCCAACGCCAACCAGAGCGACGCTCCCGCTCTTTTTGGAAGTTGGCTGTGCATGGCGCCGATCCCCGCCGCCGCGACGATCATGCGATGTGTTCGGGCGAGTCCGTTTGGTGGCACCTGTTTCCCGCGCTATCGCGGTTGGCTTTGCCGCAGGGGTTTCCGGTGTCGTCGCGGTGTCCTGGGCCGTCGGGACTTCCGGCGACTGCACCTTCGCCGTTTTTGGTTCTGACTCCGGCGCGGCGCTGCGCTCCGCAGTGGCCTCGGTTGAGCTATCGATATCAGCCAACTCTTTGTCGAGCAGCTGACGCATCTTGTCGGCGGCCACATCATCCACACGGTTTGGGGTGGGTTTTGCTCCCCCAGCGCCTGACAAGTCGCTGATCCGAGCCCGACGTGGCAGTCCATCGTTGTCTGTCATAAACACATAGACGGAAGCTGTTCGCTTCGACTTGAGATATCTAACCTTGCGAAAAATTTTTGCATGGGGATCAAATCGCCGAAGAAATAGAGAAGGATAGGAAATACATTAAAACGCGTTGCAACCGGCGACCCACGGTACCGACAGGTACGGTCGACTCCGTGGTCGACCTTGCCTCCCTCACCGTTGCTCTCGATGGCGACGACACGTTGTGGCACAACGAAGCCATCTTCCAAAAGACCCAACGGTGGTATGAGGATCTGCTCACCGACCACGGAGTAAGCCGCGACCTCATCCATGACGCGCTGATCGCTACCGAGCGACGCAATCTCAGTCTCTACGGCTACGGAATCAAGGGCTTTACGCTGTCGTGTCTCGAAACTGCGGTGGCGCTCACCGATCAGAGCTTGCCCGCTGAGTCGGTGTTGGCCATTATCGACCGTTGCCGGGCCATGCTCGAAGAGTCGCCAACACCGATCGATGGTGTGGTTGAAGCTCTTACCTTCCTGGGGCCTCGTGTCGATCAACTGCTGCTCATCACCAAGGGAGATCTCCTAGACCAGGAGCGCAAGGTTGCTGGGTCGGGCCTGACCGACCACTTTGCCGATGTCCATATCGTGAGCGAAAAAGATCCGGCGACCTACCGCAACCTCGTCAGCCGCTACCGGATCGACCCGTCGCGGTTTGTGATGGTGGGCAATTCGATTCGCTCCGATGTGTTGCCGGTCGTCGAGATCGGTGGCCATGCGGTCCACATCCCGTACCACATCACCTGGGAAATCGAGACTGTCGCACCGAGCGATATCGGCTCCGACGCCAGTGCGGCATTTGTGACTCTCGACTCGATTGCCGAGCTCCCCGGAGCCCTAAACCGCCTCTGACTCAGCCCATGGCCCGGGCGGCGAATCCCCACCGTGGCCCGCTCTGGACAGGACCGGTCCAGATCAGATGACCGTGCGACACAGGTGTCGACAGTCACGCAGAGTGAAGAGGAACTGAGTCAGGACGGGTGCTAGCGTTTTGCATGGCTACCCAGGGATCCCCCGAACCGACCGGCGGGGCCAAGATTGGCCCGATCGGACTCACCTACGACGATGTTCTGCTGGTGCCCGCAGCCTCTGATGTGCTGCCAGCGCAGGTCAGCATCGCCAGCAAAGTCACGAAGGCGATCAGCCTCGAGACTCCGCTGGTCTCAGCCGCGATGGACACGGTCACCGAGGCCAGGATCGCCATCGCCATGGCCCGCCTTGGCGGCCTCGGCATCGTCCATCGCAATCTGTCGATCGCCGACCAGGCCGATGAGGTCGACAAGGTGAAGCGATCCGAGTCCGGCATGATTGTCGAGCCGATCACCCTTGGCCCCGACGCGCTGGTTTCCGATGCCGATGAACTGATGGCGAAGTACCGGGTGTCCGGAATCCCGATCGTTGACGAGTCGGCTCGCCTTGTTGGCATCCTGACCAACCGTGATCTTCGGTTCGAGACCAATCGTGGTCGACCGGTGCATGAAGCCATGACCTCGGAGGGTTTAGTGACGGTGCCCGTCGGCACCACCCTCGAGGCAGCCAAGGATCTCCTGCAGGAACACCGGATCGAGAAGCTGCCGGTGGTCGATGAGAACGGCATCCTGAAGGGCCTCATCACCGTCAAGGACATCGAGAAGAAGGAGCGCTACCCGCTCGCCACCAAGGACGATCGGGGTCGCCTTCGGGTCGGCGCCGCGGTCGGCACCGGCCCCGACACCTTCGATCGGGTCGATGCCCTGGCCGAACGTGGGGTCGATGTGATCTGTGTCGATACCTCCCATGGCCATAGCCAGGGGGTGCTGGACACGGTCGGCAAAATCAAGGCCAATCATCAGGTGGAAGTGATCGCCGGGAATGTCGCTACCGGCGACGCCACCCGAGCCCTCATCGAATCCGGCGCTGACGCGGTCAAGGTCGGGATCGGCCCCGGCTCGATCTGCACCACCCGGGTGGTTGCCGGTATCGGGGTCCCGCAGCTCACTGCGGTACTCGATTGCGCCGAGGCCGCCGCCGAGGCTGCGGTTCCGGTGATCGCCGATGGCGGCCTGCAGTATTCGGGTGATCTGGCCAAAGCGATGGCCGCCGGTGCCGGCGCGGCCATGATCGGCAGTCTGCTTGCCGGTGTTGAAGAAAGCCCCGGCGAGGTAATCGTGGTCCAGGGTGAGCGAATGAAGGAATACCGCGGCATGGGTTCCCTCGGGGCCATGAAGGGGCGCTCGTTCTCCAAGGATCGCTATTTCCAGGACGATGTGGATCGCGCCGACGAGCTGATTCCTGAAGGAATCGAAGGTCAGGTCGCCTACAAGGGTCCACTTCGGGGAGTCATCACTCAGATGGTTGGCGGGCTCCGCCAAGCCATGGGCTACTGCGGTGCACCCGATATCGCCACGCTGCAGCGCGACAGCTCTTTCATCCGGGTCTCACCGGCCGCATTGCGCGAGAGCCACCCCCATGATGTGATCATTACCAAGGATGCGCCGAACTACCGTCGGTCCTAGGATTTCCCAGTTTCCGGGGTGCCATATGAGCTCGAAGAAGTATCGCTACGACATCGAGCCGATCGAAAAACCCGAGCGGCCCAGCCTGGCTCCGGTGGTCATCGGCGGCGTGGCTGTGGTGGTCGTGGGCCTGATCCTGATCTCGTTGGTCCGCCGGGCGCTGTCGTTTCTGATTGGTCTCGGCATCACCGCAGCCGTGTTTATCGGGCTTGCCTATCTTGTGGCCGGATGGGCCAAGCGCAGAGGGAGCCAACGTGGCAGCTAACTCGATGGTCCGGGTTGTTGATCACCCGTTGGCTGCAGTCCGTTTGGCCACCATCCGCGATCGGGCCACCGACCGGGGCCAGTTCCGAGCCGCCCTGGAACAACTCACTCACTTCCTCGTATACGAGGCCTGTCGGGACCAACCGGTCACGGCGATCAATCTCGATTCTCCGATGGGACCAACGCGGGGCGTGGCCATTACCAACCCACCGCTGCTGGTTCCGGTCATGCGGGCTGGCCTCGGCATGTTGTACCCCACCCTCGACATCTTGCCCGATGCCCGCACCGGCTTTGTTGGGCTCAAGCGCGACGAGGAGACGCTCCTCCCCCACGCGTATGTCAACACCGTGCCTGATGAACTCGATGGCCAACAGGTATTTGTGTTGGATCCGATGCTCGCCACCGGCGGCTCGCTCCTACACACCTGTCAGTTGTTGGCCGACGCCGGCGCTGGCGCCATGACCGCCATCTGTGTCCTAGCGGCTCCGGAGGGGATCGCGGCAATCGAGGCCGCGGGCCTCAACATCAGCCTGGTGACGGCGTCGATCGATGAGAAGCTGAACGACGTGGGTTTTATTGTTCCTGGCTTGGGCGACGCTGGCGATCGCCAGTTCGGATTGAACTAGTTGGCGAAGCCGTCGATGATGATTTCAATGCGACGGTTCAAGCGGCGCCCCTCTTCGGTCGAGTTGTCCGCGATCGGGTCTGTCTCGCCGCGGGGGTCGGCGATCAACCGGCTGGTGTCGACGTCGCGATCCCGGAAGTACTGAATCGCCGAGTCGATGCGAGCGGCCGAGAGCGCCAGGTTGGCTTCAGCCGAACCGTCGCTGTCGGTATGACCAACGAGAGTTACCGTCACGTCGGGGTCGACGGCGAACAACACGATGCCCAGGTCGAGCAGGGGCTTGAAGTCTTCGCCAACTTCGGCACTACCGGAGGCATAAAGAATGGCCTGCTCAACGTAGACCGGACCACCGTCTAGCTCCGGGGCGCTGGGATCGATGACGTATTCGTCGATGACGTTGCCTTCGCCGACTACCGCAACGCTGCTGGCAACCTTCGCGTCAGCCGACTCGCGGGTCGGAACCCGACCCTGCAGCCGAATCTTGCCTTCCTCGGTGTAGATGGCCCAAATGGTCGGGTTATCGGCCGCGATACGGGCCGAAAGATCGCCCGCGGTGAACTCCATGGCGTCAGCGTCGGCCAGTTGTTCGGGGATCGTGTCGTCAGCCGGAGCGGGAACGGGAACGGTTGTGTCACCGACTACTGCCGTCGTTGGTGGCACGGTCTCAGGGGTTTCCGGTGCCGGCTCGGCGATTTCGTCTATCGACCCGTCGCTGGTTTCCGAGCCAGCGCTTTCGTCCGTGGGTGTGGTCTCGCCGGAGCGAGCGAGCGGCTCCACGTCGTTCCCGTCAGAACCTGCCGACATGGCCACGACACCTCCGATGCCGAGGGCGCCAACCAGCGCGAGTCCGGCAACACCGGCAGCGACCTTCTTGCCGCCTCCCGACCCGCTGGACGGAGCGGTCGCAATGTCTTTGTCCTTCCAGACCACCATCGGCCGGTCAGGTTCAACGAAAGGCTTGGGTCCCAGGTCTTCGTTGTGGAATTGGTCGGACTCGCTCATCTGGTCTCCCGAAAGTCTGCCGCCTGAATGCGGTTCTTCCAGCAACGACCAAACCACACTCAGTCTTTACTCCTGAATTCGCCAAAGCCGGGTGTCCGCTTCTACGAGCAGTCAGAACGGGGCCAGAAGCGGAGAATTTCAGGCGAAATCCGGACCGGACGAACGTGGTCCGACGCAATCTCGACGGCCTGGAATTTCGCTCGCTCATTGAGCTTGAGTAGCCCACCACCCTGAGCGGTGTATCAAGGGCGCAGAATTAGCGATCAGCTGGAACGGTGCTCACTTCGGCTGTGTCGCTGACCGCACCGACGGCTTGGGGCTGACCCATCACCTGGGGGCCAAAGGAAAGCCACAGCATCAACAGCACCGACAGAGCAACGCTCAGAACCAGAATGGTCCGAGGACCCAAGCCAGCTTGGCGCTGGTTCTGTACGGCCTCGCCATAGAGAGAAACCGGCAAAAACACATCTTGGTTGTCTGAGGGTGTTGCCATGATTTCCTCTGGGTGGATGGGATCAAGAGACCGGACTAGGAGCGGATGTCTTGCGGTATCCAAAACATCGTCGGATCAGGGCGCGAACCCAATGGGCCCTCTGAACAGTTCAGTCCGGAAACGTCTGGGTCAAAAGTCCTAGCGCGATCGATTTCGCCGGGCTGGCGACCGGTGGAATCTGCTTCTCTGCAGCTGCGATCTCTACAGCAGAGTTGAGAGATCCTTAGCCGGACGGGGGCCGATGGTCTGGATACATTCGGCTGCGGTCTTGCCCCCGAGGGCCGCGCTCTCCGCGACGCTCATCCCATGGGTCACGCCGTAGAGGAAACCGGAGGCAAAAAGATCTCCGGCGCCCGTGGTGTCCACCACATCGGCCACCGGCTCGACCGGTACCCGCTGAATACCTTCGCCCGACACCACCACCGAGCCTTCGGCGCCGAGGGTTACAACTGTCAACGGGCAGAGTCCGCTGGCCTTGCCCAGCGCCTCATCCAGATCATCGGTTTCGAACATCGACTTGATCTCGTCTTCATTGGCCAAGAGGATGTCGACCCGTTCCGGGATAAGGGTTTTGAACTCGTCGCGGTGACGGTCAACGCAGAAGGTGTCAGAGAGGGTGAAGGCCGCTTGGCCTCCGGCCGCCCGGGTGAGGTCCATCGCCTTCACGATAGCCTCCTTCGATTCGGGGAGATCCCAGAGGTAGCCCTCGCAGTAGACCACCGCGGCGTCACCCAGTACATCCGCCGAAAGATCGGCCGCCGGCATAGAGGAGGCGGCGCCAAGACAGGTGTTCATCGTCCGCTCAGCATCCGGTGTCACAATGATCATCGACCGACCCGTCGGCGGTCCGTCGGTGGCCACCGGCGTGTCGAAGTGGACACCGACCCGGTTGAGGTCGGCTGCGTAGGTCGCGCCAAGGTCATCGTCACGTACCTTGCCAATGAAGGCGGTCTTGGCACCGAGGGAGGCCAGGCCCGCCGCGGTGTTAGCAGCAGATCCACCAGAGGCTTCGACACGGGATTCCATCGCCGCGTAGATCTCCTCGGCCCGATCGGTGTCAACGAGGTCCATCGACCCCTTGACCAGACCGAATCGTTCCAGCAGCTCATCTCCAGCCTCGGTAAGGACATCCATGATGGCGTTGCCGACGCAGACAACATCGAATCGCTTGCCAGCTTCGGGAGAACTCTCGGACATGACGCTCCTTGTGGTGGGCTCGGCTCAGCGGCTCACCGTGTAGGTCTCGCTCGGTGGGTCGTTCAAGAATGGACGGACCCGACCAGGCGGCTAGAACATGGGTAGTAGAACAGGGGTTAGAGGTAGTGGCTTGCCGACCTTGATCAGGCCAGCTCCTCTGCTCTGAAGGTATACGACGTCACCCACAATCAAGAAAACCGAGGCTGCGAGTGAGTAACCAATCCGAAGGGCAATCGTCACCCGGGCCAACAGACTTTGCCCAACGTTACGGTCCCTGGGCGGTGGTGACCGGGGCCGCGGCCGGGGTTGGCCTGGCCTTTACCGAAGAGTTGATGGGGCGCGGCCTCGACGTGGTGATGGTGGATGTTTCGCCGGAGATCGAAGCGGTCGGGGCCGAGCTGACCGACCGACTTGGTCGGTCCCATCTGGCGGTCGAGATCGATGTGACCAGCCCCACCTGGATCGAACTGCTTCGCCAGGCCTGTGCCGGTCTGAGTGTTGGGTTGGCGGTAGCCAACGCCGGTGTCTCGTTTGTGGGCCGCTACCTCGATATGACCGAGGCCGAGCGGGCGCGGCTGGTCGCAGTGAACTGCACCGCCACTGCGGAGCTGGCCTCGTGGGCCATACCGCCGATGGTCGAGCGCGGTCGGGGCGGCTTTGTGGTGATGAGTTCAGGCTCGGCGTTGGCGGGCACGGCCGGGGTCGCTCTCTACAGCGCCACCAAGGCCTTTGGGGTGAACCTGGCCGAGGCCATCGGCTGGGAGGTGAAGGACCACGGTGTCGACACTCTTGCCGTCTGCGGACCCGCTATGTCGACCCCGGCGATGCGTGGTCAGGCCCCAAACACTGAGTTCGGGGTGGAGATGGTTGAGCCCTCTACGGTGGTGGGGCGAGCTCTGGACGCTCTTGGTGAGGGCGGTCGGTGGTTGCCCGACGAGGGGATGGAGTTCATCGCCGGCGCGTCGCGAGCTGATGCGGTGGAGCTGATGTCGCAGTCGACCACCGCCATGTTCCCTCACCACTACCGTTCCGAATGAGTGGACCCGGCCAGGAGCCGAGCCCACTCCCCCATCCGGTTGCTCCCCGATCGGCCATCGATCGGGTCGTCGCGGTCGATGTCCACGCCGAGGGTGAGCCGGGCCGGGTCATCACCCATGGCGGTCCGGTGCCTCAGGGCGACACCATGTTGGCCAAAGCCCGGTGGCTCGAGACCCACGCCGACCATTTCCGGTTGCGCATGCTGCGCGAGCCGGCCGGCTATCCCGGTCTGTGCGCCAACCTGATTGTGGAGCCGACCGACCCCGAGGCCGACGCCGGCTTTATCGTCATGGAACAGACCGAGTATCCGCCGATGTCGGGTTCAAACACCATCTGCGTAGCCACCGTGCTCTTGGAGACCGGTCTGGTAGCCATGGACGAACCGATCACCGAGCTGACGTTGGAGGCGCCGGCCGGGCTGATCCGGGTGCGGGCCGAGTGCATCGATGGCAAGGTCACCAAGGTGTGGCTCCGCAATGTGCCCGCCTTTGCCATCGCCCTCGACCGCCGCATCGAGGTGCCGGAGCTCGGGCCGGTCACCGTGGACATTGCCTGGGGTGGCATGTTCTTTGTGATCGCCGATGCCGATGTTTTGGGGGTATCGCTCGATGCCTCGAACGGCGCCGAGATCGCGCGGGTAAGCGAGATGATACGGGTGGCCACGGTGGCCCAGCATCCGGTCACCCATCCGCTGGAGCCGTCGCTATCGGGCCCGACCATCTCCCAGTTGTCGGCCGCTCCTTCGCAGCCGGAGGCCGACCTCCGCACCGCAGTGACGGTGTCGACCGGCCTCCTGGACTGGGATCGACCCGATACCTGGACCGGAGCGCTGGATCGATGCCCGTGCGGCACCGGTACCACCGCCAAGATGGCGGTGCTGGCTGCTCGCGGCGAACTCGATGTCGGCGGCGAGTTTGTTCATGAAGGTCCACTCGGCACCACCTTTACCGGACGCTTTCTCGAGCGCACGCAGGTGGGAGGCTTCGATGCGGTGTCGGTCGAGATTGGTGGTCAGGCCTGGGTGACCGGTGTTGGCGAGTACCTGCTTGACCGCTCCGACCCGTTTCCGGCCGGGTTCACCATCGGCGATATTTGGCCCTGACCCATTGCCACTCCAAGCCGTTGTACCGCCGGCTCGTTCCAGGTTTGAAGAACATCAGCCCGGGTTCGTGGAGCATCGGTTGATGACTGGTGCGTCACGTTACTGGCCGATGAAACCCAGCATCTCTCCTGCCGCATAGGCTGGCCCGGTGAGCACCAGCGACTTTCGACTCCCGTCCACCGTTGTTCCGAAGCGATACGACCTTCGTCTGGAACCTGATCTGGAGGCGGCCACCTTTGCTGGCCAGGTCACCATCGAGGTGGAGGTCACTGAAGCGGTCGATGAGGTGGCTCTGCACGCTGTCGACCTCGACTTGTCCGAGGTGATGTTTGAGCCAGTTGACGGGGCCGGGGTGGCCGCGGTCAGTGCGCAGGTTCACCTCGATGTTGAATCCGAGTCGGCGCTGTTGTTGGCCGACTCCACGCTGGCTCCGGGTCTGTGGGAGCTGCGCTGTTCCTTCACTGGGGTACTGAACGACAAGTTGGTGGGCTTCTACCGGTCGACGTTTACCGACGATGCCGGGACCACCCACACCATCGCCACCACCCAGTTCCAGGCTCCGCATGCCCGTCGGGCCTTTCCCTGTTTCGACGAGCCGGAGTTCAAAGCCTCATTCGCCATCACGCTGGTGGTGGCCGACGGGTTGTTGGCGGTGTCGAACGGCGGCGAGGTGGATCGGGTGGCCGAACCTGATGGCCGGGTGCGGGTGACCTTCGCCGAAACCATCCCCATGTCGACCTACCTGGTGGCCTTTGTCGTTGGACCGATGGAGGCCACGGAACCGGTCGATGTCGACGGTGTACCGGTGCGCATCATTCACCCACCGGGCCAGGGCCATCTCACCGGCTTTGCTCTCAAGACCGCCGCCGCCGCCCTGCGGTATTTTGTCGGCTACTTCGACATGGCGTATCCGAGCGACAAGCTCGACCTGATCGCGGTTCCCGACTTCGCCTTCGGGGCCATGGAGAACCTCGGGTGTGTCACCTTCCGCGAGGTGTTGCTGCTGGTGGATCCCGACACCGCAACCCAACCGGAGCTGCAGCGGGTCGCCGATGTGATCAACCATGAGTTGGCCCACATGTGGTTTGGCGACCTGGTGACGATGCGATGGTGGAACGGCATCTGGCTCAACGAGGCCTTCGCCACCTTTATGGAGATGCGCGCCACCGATGATCAGCGTCCGGACTGGCTTCGCTGGGTCGACTTCGGGTTGTCACGAACGGCGGCCTTTGACGTCGATGCGCTCGAGTCGACCCGACCGATCGAGTTTGATGTTCGTTCCCCCGCCGACGCCG
>CALAML010000079.1 GCA_937925845.1 uncultured Acidimicrobiales bacterium
GCGACTCAACGAGCTGGCCGATGCCATGGCCGCGGAGCCGGTGTACGCCATCGACACCGAGTTCCATCGCGAGCGGACCTACTTTCCCAAGTTGGCCCTCGTCCAGCTGGCCTACGCCGACCAGGCGGTGCTGGTCGACCCCTTCGAGTGTGACCTCACCTGCCTCACCGAAGTGTTTGAAGGACCGGGTATCGGGGTCTTCCACGCCGCCGATCAGGACCTGGAGGTGCTCGACACCGCCGTAGGCACGATCCCATCGGTGCTCTTCGATACCCAGATCGCGGCCAGCTTCCTCGGCATGAGCTCGCCGTCTCTCGCCGCTCTGTATCAAAGCGAGCTCGGCATCTCGCTCAAGAAGGGCGACCGCCTCACCGACTGGCTGCGGCGCCCCCTGCGCGAACAGCAACAGAACTACGCCCTGTCTGATGTTCTGCACCTGGTGGAACTACACCAGCGGCTCCAGGCTCAACTCGACGAACGCAACCGCTCGGAGTGGGTTGCAGCCGAGTGTGAGCTTCTCCGCCAACGGGATCGTTCTCCCACCGATCCGGAAGAGGCGTGGCGAAAGATCCGTGAAGCCCGCCACCTCAAAGGGGCGAAACTCGGGGTGGTCGCCGAAGTGGCCGCCTGGCGGGAACGGCGAGCTGCGGAAACCGACCAGCCGGTCCGGTTCATCCTGCCCGATCTCGCGGTAGTGAGCGTGGCTCAACGCTCACCCACGAGCGTGGATGAGCTCCGGGCCACACGAGGCGTCGAAGACCGCCACATACGGGGTGGTGTTGCCGACATCCTGGTGGACCTGGTCGAAAGCGGAAAGGACCGCAAGGTGGTCCGCGCCCCCAAGAAGGGCTACCGGGACATGGACAAGCAGTTCCGGCCGGCAGTGTCGCTGGTGGCGTCCTGGGTGGCCCAACTGGCCCGTGAAGTCGACATCGACGCCCCGCTTCTGGCCACTCGGGCCGACATTGAAGCCTTTCTTCGCGACGACCCCGAATGCCGTATTTCCTATGGCTGGCGGGCCGATATGGTCGGCAAACCGATTCGACAACTCGTCGACGGCAAGGCATCGTTGGCCTTCGACCGACAACGGGGCCTTGTCGTCGAAGCTCGTTCGCATCAACCTCCGGCCGAGCCCCAAGAGTTATAAAGCGGGGGTGAAGTACCGGCGGGCTGCAATTTTGGGTCCAACGTGCCGACGGGGCGGGGCCCCGAAGCGATACACTCGGCGCCGGTACCCGGAAACACTGGAGGTCCTGCGAGATGGTGAAAAAAGGCCGCCATCGGCGCTACGAAGAGGCTCGGCAACTCAAGCGGAACAACGCTGCCGACGACATCGAAGCGATCATGGATCGTCTCGAGGATGACCCCTTCGATTCCCTGGTAACCCGCAGCAACACCGAGGAATCCAACGGTGAGGCCGGTTCTGACGACGCTGACGACTTCGGCTACGACGAAGACGATGAAGAGTCGCCCTACAAGGACGGAACCCCCTACAAACGCTGAAGAACCAGGCCCGACAGTGAGGGCCTGACCCGCGCTAAGACGGCACACACGCCCGATTGCAGCCCGTGCCGATTGCAGCCCGTGGTTCTAGTTCTTGTTGTTGTCCTTGTTTTTCTTCTTGTTCTTGCCCTTGTCTGCCTTGCTCGCCTTGGCCCGAGCCTCGTTGGCTGGCCGGCGAGCCGGATGAGGTAGCAAAACCCCGGTCCCCGGCGTCCCGGGTCGCTCCGTCGTGCCCCGAGCGCGAAGAAGCTCAGCCATGGCGGCATAGGCGTCGTCTCCCATCATCTCGGCCAGCTCCTCACTTTGATGCACATACACCGGGTCAGCGGCGGTGAAGGGCTCCGGCTCCTCGGTGCACCACCAGTGAAACTCATCGCCGCCAACACCCCAATCGTGGCGCTTCCACTCCCGCACCACGTTCGTGATGTGATCGTTCTCATCGGTCTCTTCGATCATGCGGATCGGCAACTGCCAACACACGTCCGGTTTCCAGTCGAGGGGACGCTCACCCGCAGCGACCGCAGCACCATGGAGAGCGCAACCGGCACCACCTGAAAAGCCCGGTCGGTTCAAGAAGATGCACGCGCCGTCAACACGAGCGCTCACCCAATCTCCGTCGTCGTCTTTGAAGATGAACGGCTCGGCCTCGTCGTCGTCGGGGTCAGGACGGAACTGCCACTGTTTGGCGGTGAGGCGCTTGGCCGCCTTCTTGACCCGGTTGCGGTCGGCCCGGTCGCTGAAGTGGGCGCCATAGCTGCAACAGCCCTCGTTTTCATCCAGCGCCGGCACGTCGTAGATCCCGGGACAGCCCTGGCCCCAAATGCACTGCCAGTTGCTGGTCAGGAACGTGGCATCAACCAGCCAGGTTTCGTCATCGAGGTCGAACGAGAGCCACTCATGGACCTCGCGGGGGGTCGAGTCGGCTGTGGTTGGCTCACTTGTCACCACCCGAGGCTACCGTGGCGGTATGGACCTCGAAATCGATCTTGCCGACAACACCGGGTCGGACCGTAGCGCCACCGGAGGAGACTCCACCGATCCCTACGAAGCGATCCGGCTCAAGCTCGAATCCATCGCCGAGCAACTTGCCGACGTGGCGCTCGACCGCATCCGCGACCAGTTCGGTGAAGATCCCGCGGCCGCCAAGGAAGAAGAGAAGCGAGTGTCGCGGG
>CALAML010000080.1 GCA_937925845.1 uncultured Acidimicrobiales bacterium
CCAGTTATTCACCGCGCCAGCAATGTCCAAAAACTCCTGCGGATATCCCATGAGGTGAAACTACACCGCCGCCAAATCCCAAACCGCCAAGAAATAAGTTTGCCCTTTTCGGGGTCAGACCCCGAAAAGTGCAAACTTTGAGTTCCTGCCAGCCAAAAGAGAAAGTGCGAGACGACGTAACGCGCAGCTACCAAACGCGGCGAACGACGCAACCAAAACTGCCAAACGCGGCGAAAGACGCAAGCCAAGTAAAGCCGGCTGGCCGACGTGCAGAGGCACCCCGTCAACAACAGAGGGACAGGGCACCAAAGGCCAGCCAAAAGCTCCTGTGCAAGGGAACCCGTCGGCCCTGGCGGGCCTTTGGGGTTCCTGGCCGTGCGGAGCACAGTGCAACGGCGAGACGAAGCAACGCGCAGCTACCAAGCGCGGCGAAAGGCGCAAGCCAAAACTGCCAAACGCGGCGAAAGACGCAAGCCGAGTAAGTCCGGCTGGCCGACGGGCAAAGGCACCCCGTCAACAACAGAGGGACAGGGCACCAAGGGAACCCGTCGGCGCCGGGGGCGCCTTTGGGGTTCCTGCCAGCCAAAAGCTCCGTGCAACGGCTGGCCCGGAGGGCAGTTACCGGCAGTTACCGTTCGTCGCTGTTGTCGGACATGCGTCCCATGGCGACCAGGCCGTTCATTACTCCGAGGGCCACGGCGACGATGCCGGCATAGAGCCAGATGTCTCCGCCGCCTTTGAGGTCGAGGATCATGTGGACGCCACCGATGAGCGTGATGATGGACATGAGTATGGCGGCGACTGGATGTTCCATGGCCTCAGAATTACCACGGCTTGGTACGGATGAGGTGGATCGGTGGCTGGGCGCGGCGGCTCGGTAGCGCTACCGAAACCGCAAATTGGTCGACCTCGGGCTGCCTCAGACGCCGACGAAGACTAGCTGTAGCTTGCCGCTCCCGGCTCGACCAGCTCGACCCAGGTTCGTCCCGGTGTGAGCTTGATCAGTTGGCCGTTGGCGTCGACGAAGCGGGTTACCGCGAAGAGGCTGGGCTTGTACCAGGCGGCTGGGATTGCTTTGCCGTCGGTGAAGACGATCGCTGATCCCTTGCCGACGAGGACCGCCTCGGGAACCACGGAGCCAGCGACGTCGCGGAGGCCGGTGTCGCCATAAGCGACGAACTGGACCACTACGTTTTCCGGGGCGATCTGGGTGCCGTGGTCATCGACGTGGGCGGTGCCGGCTTGCACTCGGGACCATCCGGCGCCGTTCCAGCTGTAGCTCACCGGAGCGGAGCCGGAGCCGCCACCGAAGGACACGTTGATGTTGCTGGCGCCAACCGCGCCGGCCCCAGGCGACTGGCCAGGTGCCCGGTAGGCGAAGTGGGCCGGTGGGCCGTTTCCGCCGGCTGACGACCAGAGGACGTCGGTGTTGGAAAAGAGGTTGTAGGGCGCTCGGCGCGACGAGGACCGGGCGTATCCGGAGAACACGTCGGCGCCGCGGTCCTGGATGGGTTGTTTGCGAAGCAGTCCGGCGAACACCTCGTTGGCGCCGGACCAGGCAAAGATTGGTTTGTTGAAGCTATCGATGATGCCGATGTCGGTGCTTCGACCGGAGCGGACGGGGCCGACGACGCCGGGGCTCTTGGAGTGGAACACGGCGGCGAAGCGGGTCACGCTGCCTTCAACCCGTTCTTCGTAGACGATGTCAGCATCGGCGAGGGCGGCTTGGGGGCGAGCGCGGCTGTTGGCGTTGTCGATCTTGACGATCAGCGCCGGGCGGACGCCAACCGAGGAAGGCGCTCCGGTCAGCGGGCCGTTGCCTTTGCCGACGCGCGGTGGCGCCGGACCGCCGGTTTCGCGGTCGCCGACTTCGTGGAGGCCGAGGTTGCCGAGGAGGCCGGTGTAGGGCGGCAGTGGAGATCCTGATGGTGGGGGTGGCCCATTGACGGCACCGCCGGGGACAGCAACGCTCACGCCTCCGCCACCACCGGTGTCGGTGGGGGGACGGGTTGCGAGCGGAGCCTCGGTGGTGCTGGTGGGATCGGCCTCACCAGCGGTGGTGGTGCTTGCCTCGGTCGTGCTTGTTGAAGCTGGCGCGCCAGCGGTGGTGGTCGTGAGGGGGAGCGTGGTCGATCCGCTCAACCCTTCGGCGGCACGCGCCGTCGTTGGTGCTTTGGGGCCTGTGGTCGACGACGACGAGCGGCGGGCCAGCGTGGTTTCAGAGGTTGGTGGCGTATCGTCCGCGGTCGTGGTTGTTGCTGCCGCTGTCTCCTCCACCGCCTCGGTGGCCAGGTCGGTAGGTTTGTCTTCGCCGCCGCTGAGGATGACAGCCGCTGCTATCCCCAGGACAACAAATCCGAGGAGAGCAACCGCACCGAGTCGCCAGCGTCGGTCGTTGATGAGTCGTACTTTGAGCCATTCCATCTCTGTTCCATCGGTCGCGGTGCGCGGGAATGCAGTGTTCGGAGTAATAGAGTCAGGACGTGGCTATCGACCGTGACGTCCACCCGTTTTCAGCTCAGAACCCGCGTATTGCCGCTGATCTGCTGCAGAAGTTGGCCGATGGTCAGCTGGACGGGGCCTGGTTGAACCTGGAACCGGGCATTTCTCCGGAAATCGCGGCTCGGTTTGAGCGGACACCGCTGGGCCGGGTGTTTTCGGGCCGGGGCCCGGCTCTGGCGTCGGCTACCTTTACCGCAACCGACTCTGGTGTAAGCCTCGGTATCGAACACGGTCGTGGGCCGGATGCGGTTCAGCAGCTGGCCGACGTTGGCGTTACTGTCCCTGACGGCTGGAGCACCGTTCAGGACCATGCCAAGCGGGGTCTGGTGTTTGACAGCCCTGCGGAGCTGGGGGCCGATGACGCGCAGGCCAGTCTGGAGTTTGTGATGGCGGCGGTCGACGCGCTGAGTCCGGTCGACTATTCCGATGAGTGGTTTGTCGCAGTGATCCGTCGGCGCTGAGTCCGTCTTTAGAGTCCGTCCTAGAATGAAGAGTCCGTCCTAGAACTGAACCGAGTAGAGGGGCGGCGCCTTCGGGGCTACGTCGGGGTGTTGGGCCAACTCCACCACGGCCTGGTGCAGGGCCCGGTGAAGATATCGTTCGCGGGTTTGGTCGCCGACCGGTTCGGTGGCCCTCGGCATCGGCATCGGTAGTGGTGCAAACAGGCCGGGTTCCGAATGGGTGAGTGTCTGGTTGGGGTCGGCCGGAATCCGGAGTTCGAAGGTGTCGGATTCGCCATGTTCAATCTGGTGCAGCGCCCAGGTGAGGTCGTCGAGGCGGAACGGTGGCGTAGCGAACTCGGCCAACCGTTTGGTGGCGGTAACGAAGGCGGCCCGGGCGGTCTTGATGTCGGCACCATAGGGGATTCCGAGCACCAGGTACGGGCTGATCGGGCCATCGGTCGGAAGCGGGTTTGCTCCACCATCGGCAATGGATTCGAGGTCGGGTTCGACGTTGAGGAATGCATCCAGCGCCTGGGGCGGAGGCGGTGCGGCCGACGTCGCTGCGGCCTGCGTTGGCGGTGGTGGACTGGCAGCCGCATCTGCAGCGGCAACCGGTGGAGGTGGCGTCGATGCCCGACGGGCTCGGACCGGTAGTTGTTCGACGAGTGCCGCAGCTGGGGGCGGCGGCTGCGTTTCCAGGCGGGGCGGCGAGGCCATCGGGACAGGGCCGGTGGCTCCGTGAACGGGGACGTCCGGCGGTGGAGCTAGTGGGTTGAAGTGGGCTGCAACGAGTCCTGGGGGTGCCGGGTCGCCGGCGGTGGTGTCCGGGACGATCTCCCGGGGGTCGGACTCGGCCGACGGTTCGGTCGCTTCGCTCATGTGGTGCCCAGCCTTTCAATCAGTTGCCGGGCTTCGTCGATACGCGGCTGGAACTCAGCCACCTGCTTCGCAACTTCCGGGCTGCTCATCGAAGTCAGTCGGGCCAGGTGTTCCTCGCCGCGAGCCAGGATCAGGGGGTCGATTCTGCTGCGCGACCGCTCTGGGGTCAGCATCTCGGTCAGACGCCGGGGCCGGTCGTTGCTCTCGCGGTAGCGGGTTGCGTTCTCGATGTGGCGACCGGTGGCGACCACGATGCTGAGGGCCAATTCGTCGATGGCGCTCATCAGGACCCGTTCCATACGAAGGCGGGCTTCACCGCGCTCAGCGGAAACGGTTTGGTGCAGGTCGGCCAGACGCTGCACCAGTTCCCGGCGCACGAGGGTGCGGCCCTGGGCCACCGTCTGGCTCACGGCATGGGTCATCGCCGCGGTGAGGTCGATCCGCTTGTCGAGGCTGAGCGGCAGCGGGCCATCGAGAATCTGGGTGGCTTGCTCGGCCTGTTCGAGTCCGGCGGTTTCGCTGAGGCAGTTCGTCTGAACCCGGTCGAGGAGTTCTTGGCGTTCCGCAAGAAGCCATTCGTTGGCCGGGTCCTCAGCGAGTTCCCTGCTGAGCGTGGCCATCAGGTTGCCGGTGCCTTTGGCATGGGCGATCAGCACTTCCACCGACGACAGGTTGCCCTTGGACCAGTTGCGGTAGCGGGCCCGGGAGAGCCATCCGGCGTCCCACACCAGGTGGAGTTCGAGAAGCTCCTGCATGGTGTTGTCGTCCATGTCGAGTTCGAGCAGTCGCCGCACCCCGATTCGAAGCTGGTCGGCATCGTCGATTGGAGAGGCGTGGCCTTCCTGATGACGCTGAAGGTGGTAGTGGGTGAACCACAGTCGCATGCCGACGATGGCAGCGCGGGCCCGAACGCGGATGCTGGAGTGTCGAAGGGCGATGTCGGTCAGGGTCGCCAGGGTGTCGGGGAGGAGCGGAGCCGGGGTGAGGGCCACCAGGTTCTCCAGATGGTTTTCATGGCACTCGCCCACCAATGCGGACTCCGCCATCACCAGCCCCTGCTCCGGGTTTCCCAGCAGAACGGTGGTGCAGGCCACCAGGGCGTGGGCTTCGCGACGCAGACCCTCATCGGTGCTTTGCTCGGCGACTTTGCTGGCCAGTTCCCTAGCCTCGGACCACTTCCAGGAGTACAGCGCCTCGTGGGCTCGCCTCAGGTCGACCCATACTGCGAAGTCTCGAACCGATGGGGCGTCCGATGTTGGTGGGTCGAGATGGGCGATGGTGGGCCACACACTTCGATCGGCCACCAGTGGCTCGGTCAATACGCCGGAGCGCAACGCGTCCGAGAGGGCCGCAGCCAAGCTCTGGGCATCAGCTGGGAGCGCCAGGATCTCCTCCGCCTCGAGTGGTCGCCCCTGCCGGAGCTCGTCCAACAGCCCGAGCCCGGCCACCGCGGCGAAGTCCTGACTCTGTCCGGAGGCGGCGATCAGGTTGTCGAGGCGCTCACGGTTGTGGGCTGTAAAGGCTCGGCGGGCATGCTCGGGGAGGAAGTCGAGGTGATCAAGGTCGTCGCAGTCCAATCGTGCCGGATCGACCCGCGCCGCGAGGTAGCGCTTGTCGACCGAGAGAGCGACGTCCAGAAGTTCGACGCCCACGACGCGCCCATCGATGATTTCGTCGATTACCGCCGGTGAGGCATTGGCCAGCTCACCGATGTCGAGTTGTTCGGGCGGCGGGGCGTGCTCCGGGTCGGCAGCGTAGGTGAGAGCGCCGTAGACCGACGCGGCCGGGCTGACCCGGCTGAGGTCGGTAGTGGCTGGGACACCGTTGGCGACGCTGATGAGTGACTGCAACCCGATCATGGATTCCCGAGGGGCCCGGGTTTCGCTGATGGCATGGAGGAACGCGGCCGCCGGGCGGGGTTCCATCTCGAGGTGGCGGTCGGGCATCAAGAGGTTGACCAGGGCGGCGGCGAGCGGATCCTCATCGGCGAGTGGCAAGAGCAACGGTTCGAGCGCCGGAGCGGTGGCCGAGGTGATCGAGGACCACGCCGCCAACAAAAGGTCCGGCACCAGGGGGTGAGTCTCCTGGGTGAGCTGGCAGAGCGCATCGATGGCTCGAGATGGCTCACCGTTCTGCAGGTACAGCGATGCCAGGGCCACCCCGCGCTCGCCTTCGCTGAGGTCGATTCGCGCCAAGAGGTCGGCTCGCCCGTTGTTGATGCAGTCGAGGGCGAAGAGCCGTTTCTGGTTTTCGGAGCGCGACGCCACCATGTAGGCGAGCTGGAGCACACTCACCGGTTGCCACGGCAGTCCCTGGTGCTCCGAGATGGTGTGGCTGAGTACGGCGAGACGCCAAGCGGCACTGTGGGCTTTGCCCGCGAAGTTCAAGTCGTCGGCGCGCTCGCCCAGCCGGGAGATCTTGATCTGTTTGGTCCGCTCGTCGTCGAGCAAAACGATGCACGAGTCACCGGAGACATCGGTGACGATGACCGGTTCCTTGGCCACGCCTTTGCGAAGTCGAAACACCAGGCCGATCGGGTCGAGGTTTTCGTTGCGCAGTCGAGTTGTAGCTGGGACGCGACGGTCTGGTGTGGGACCGGCAGGTTGTTCGATTGTCGACTGGGTGTGTGTTGCCCCCGGTGTTGTTCCCACCGCGTTGGTCCTTTGACTGGATGAGGGACGAGCGGCCGGTACTCAATGATGAGGGATACGAGGGTGTAGCCACGTGTGGATGGCCGCATGCCAACAGTTGGACTATCGGCACTGGAAACCCTGAAATTGAGCGAAGTTGTCCCGACGTCAAAGGTGATTTAGTCGAAGGTAATTCACTGTTCTAACGGGGCGCGTCTAACGGAGTTCGCGGACGTACTCCCACCGGTCGGGCGACATCCGCAGCCGATGGCGGCCCACAGCGTTCGGATCACTGTTCGAAGCGGTGCTCGTATCAGCGACTGAATCGGGCCTGTCCGCCGCCGCTGTGGCGCCCTCGTAAAACGCATCGCCGTGCCACACCGCACACAGGTCGCCGTCGACGTCGACCACGCGGGTCTCGAAGTGCTCGACGGGCTCCCGGGAGAGGGTCGCAAGTGCTTCGGCAACGGTGTCGAATCGAGAGAGCGAGCAGAGGGTCACAAATGTTGGCGGCGCCAGCTGGACCTCCCCGGCGTCGCGCCGCTCCAGTGCGGTCGACGGTCGAATCCACATGTGGTCCTCGATCTCGCCGCCGTCAACGGTGATATCGCCGACCGGTCCCGCGCCCACCAGGAACCAGGTGGAGAAGCGGCGTGGGGTGCCGGCCGGTGGCATCCAGTGGCTGAGGCATTCCAGTTCGCAGCCGGCGAGATCCAGACCGGCTTCTTCCATCGTCTCTCGTCGGGCGGCCACCAGTGCGCTCTCTATGGAGAACGGGTCGCCGTCGGCGGTGTCCCCTGGGTCGACGCGGCCACCGGGAAAGACCCAGGCGCCACCAACGAACGCGAGCTTGGTGTTGCGTCGCAGCATCAGCACCACGATGCCATCGTCGCTGTCTTTGAGCAGGACCGCGGTTGCTGCGGGGATGGCTTCATCGAGTTCAGCAGCGGGGTCCCAGCTCCGGACCGTCTCCTCGATCGGCGTCGCCGCTGGGGCTCCAACGGTGGCGGCTTTGTCTGGTCTCGACTGCGGGTCTTCGTTCGGATCGGACTGGGTCATGGGTTGCGCTCCGTCTCTGGTCGCGGAAGCTTGTCAGCCCCGCTGTGCACAAGAGTAGGGTGAAGCCATGGACATCATCGATCGAACTGCAAAAGCGGGTCGTGACTTCACCGAAGCCACTCAGGCCAAGGTCGAAGCGTTGGTGTCCGAGTTGATGGCGGCGTCGAGGCCGGCGGAGGCCCAGGACAAGATCAAAGAGTTTGTCCAGGCAACCTTTGCGGCAACCGAGACGCTGGCTACCAGCATCGCCACCGAGGTGCGCGACTGGTGGCCGGGCGAAGATGAGGGCGGAAACGAAACCAGCAAGACCCGCGACGGGGGCAACCCCGCCACGGGAACGTCCACTGCAGCTTCAGCTGTGGAGGCACCATCCACCGATACCTCTTCTGCTTCTGCGACCGCGACTTCAGGGTCCGTGGAAGTGTCGGAGTCAGGTGGGAAGATACAAAACCCTTTAAAGGAGAAGCCCAGCGTGAAGAAGAAGGCTCCGGCCAAAAAGAAGGCGACCGCCAAGAAGAAGGCGGTGGCTAAGAAGAAGGCTCCGGTTAAGAAGAAGGTAACTGCGAAGAAGAAGGCGGTGGCTAAGAAGAAGGCTCCGGCCAAGAAGAAAGTTACGGCCAAGAAGAAGGCGACCGCCAAGAAGAAGGCTCCGGCCCGCAAGAAGGCGACCGCGAAGAAGAAGGCTCCGGCGCGCAAGAAGGCGGTAGCGAAGAAGAAGGCGCCCGCCAAGAAGAAGGCTCCGGCGCGCAAGAAGGCGACCGCCAAGAAGAAGGCGCCCGCAAAGCGGGGCCGCGGCCGGAAGTAGCTCAACGGCTCAACCCGCCCGCCGCCGCCTCGACGCCGAACTGGTGCGTCGAAAGCTGGCTCCGTCGCGCTCAGCGGCTCAGCGTCTGATCAGTGAAAGTCAGGTGTTGGTTTCGGGGTCGGTGGCTCTCAAGGCGGCTCGGTTGGTGTCTTCCGCCGAGCCGGTTGAGCTGCTGGCGAAGTCGAGCCCATTTGTTGGTCGGGGCGCCCTCAAGTTGGAGGGCGCCCTCGACCGTTTTCAGGTCGTCGTCGACCAGCGCCGGGCCCTCGACGCCGGATCGTCCACCGGCGGATTCACCGATGCGTTGTTGCAGCGTGGTGCCGCTCACGTGATCGCCGTTGACGTCGGTTACGGACAAATCCACGAGCGGTTGCGCGACCACCCGAAGGTGGATGTTCGGGAGCGGACCAACATTCGCCATGTCACCCCTGCCGACATCTCCGCACCGGTCGATGTGGTCGTTGCCGATCTGTCGTTTATCTCACTGCGGGTCGTGGCCCCGGCGTTGACCGAACTGGTCGCCATCGGTGGCGACATGATCATGTTGGTCAAGCCTCAGTTTGAGGCCGGTCGGCGCGAGGCCTCGAAGGGGAAAGGCGTGATCCGCCAACCGGAGGTGTGGCGGCGCGTGATCGGAGAAGTCCAGGAGTCGTATATCGACCGCGGAGTCGACATGATGGGGCTTATGGTTTCTCCCCTTCGTGGCGCCGACGGCAACGTTGAGTTCCTGCTGCATGGTCGCCGATCATCCACATCGACCGAGCCGTCGATGGTTGGTCAGGCGCTACCGGCCGAGGTTGTCGAGGCTGTGGTGGCTGAGGCCGCCGAGGCCAAACCATGAGTCGGGTGGTTCTGGTGGCTCATCCCGGTGCCGACGAGGTGGCCGAGACGGTCGCGGTGGCCGCGAAATGGCTGACCGCTGCGGGCCACGATCCGGTCATGCCGGCGACGGCCGCGCTCGATGGCCTCGGCGGTTTGCTCGGCGATCCCGATGACACCTTCGCCGACGCTGCTCTCGCGCTGAGTTTCGGCGGCGACGGCACCATGTTGCGCACTCTTGATCTGGTGTCTGACAACGCCACGCCGGTGATCGGGGTCAACCTCGGAACACTGGGCTATCTCACCGAGGTCGAGCCTGATGGCATGGTTGTGGCGCTCGAGCGGTTCTTTGCTGGCGATTTTGCGGTTGAGGAGCGTATGCGAGTCCAGGTGAGTGGGCCGACGATCCGTACTGGGGGCACCGCGACCAACGACGTGGTGCTCGAACGCACGCCGGGCGCGCCCACGGTCAACCTCGGGATCTCGCTCGACGGATCCTATTTCACGAACTATCCAGCCGACGGGCTGATCGTTGCCACCCCGACGGGGTCGACGGCTTACAACCTTTCGGTGCGGGGCCCGATAGTTGATCCTCGTCATCGGGCCATGCTGCTCACGCCGGTATCGCCTCACATTCTCTTTGATCGTTGTCTGGTGATCGAGCCCGAGACCGAGGTTCGCCTCGAGGTGATCGGTCGAGTTCCTGCAACAGTGTCGGTCGACGGTCAAAAGCTTGGCGAGCTCTCCCGTGGGGAATGGGTGAGCTGCACCGCGGCCCCCGAACCGGCTCGCCTCGTGGTCTTTGATCGTCGTGACTTCCATCACATTCTGAAGCAGAAGTTTGGCCTCGCCGATCGCGCCAGCCAGGACTGATCGATCCGCTCCTGGCTCAGTGCTGGGCCAGGTTGCAGGTGTTCCGCAACGCTGCAGGGCGCTTCGGGTTTGGCCCGCAGTCAAGTTGAGGCCTGGCGATGATTACCTGCTGAGGTTCTTCGGTCTCGGAGCGCGATCAACCGAATTTCACCCCTTGGTCACCGGCCCGATGTGGTCTACGATGAAATCCCGGTGCAACTCGTCGAGCGCCGGGAGGCCAAGTGACCAAACACGTCTTCGTGACCGGGGGCGTTGTCAGCTCCCTGGGTAAGGGGCTCACTGCGGCCTCGCTGGGACGATTGCTGAAGTGTCGGGGCTTGAGCGTCACGATGCAGAAGCTCGATCCGTATCTCAACGTGGATCCGGGGACGATGAACCCCTTTGAGCACGGCGAACTGTTTGTCACCGAGGATGGTGGCGAGACCGATCTTGACCTCGGGCACTACGAGCGATTTATCGACGAGAACCTGTCCCGAAAGAGCAACGCCACCACTGGGTCGATCTACTCGCAGGTGCTGGCCAACGAGCGCAGCGGCGAGTACCTCGGCAAAACGGTGCAGGTGATTCCCCACATCACCGACGAAATTCAGCGGCGGATTATGTCGCTGGCCGGTGAAGATGTCGACGTGGTGATCACCGAAGTCGGCGGCACGGTGGGCGATATCGAGATCCTGCCGTTCCTTGAGGCGATCCGTCAGGTTCGGCTTCGGGTGGGTCGCGAGAACGTGTTTTATGTCCATGTCACCCTCGTCCCGTTTGTGGGGCCTTCCGGTGAGCAAAAGACCAAACCCACCCAGCACTCGGTTACCGAGCTTCGCAGCCGCGGTATTCAGCCCGATGCCATCGTGTGTCGCAGTCCCGAGCCGCTCGATGATCACCTTCGATCGAAGATTTCGAACCTGTGTGATGTCGAGCTTCGCGGAGTGGTGAACCTGCCCGACGTTGGGTCGCTCTATGAGATTCCGCCGATGCTGCATCGCGAAGGTCTCGACGAGCAGGTGTGTCGCCAGCTCGGCCTCGACGGTCGTCCGGTGGATCTGGATGAGTGGAACGAATTGGTGGAGCGGGTGGCTCAGGCCCAGCGGGTGGTGCGGGTTGGCATCATTGGCAAGTACATCGACCTCCCTGATGCTTACCTCTCCGTGGTTGAGGCCCTGAAGCATGCAGGCTTTGACCAGGGTGCCCGAGCCGTCATCGAATGGATCAGCGCCGAGGAGGTGCCCCGCCATATCGAGGAGGGCACCCTGCGAAGCCTCGACGGCATCGTGATTCCTGGTGGTTTTGGCGAGCGTGGCATCCCGGGCAAAATCGCGGCGTCGGCTTTCGCTCGCGAAAACAACATTCCGTGCCTCGGGTTGTGTCTTGGTCTTCAGGTGATGGTGATCGACTACGCCCGCAATGTGCTTGGTCTCGAGGACGCCAACTCATCGGAGTTTGACCCGATGTGCGCCAACCCGGTGATCGATCTGATGGAAGCCCAGCGCGATGTCACCGACAAGGGTGGCACCATGCGGTTGGGTTCGTACCCGGCGGTTCTCGAGGCCGACTCTGAGGTGGCCCGGCTCTATGGCTCGCTTGAAGTTTCGGAGCGTCACCGTCACCGCTGGGAAGTAAACCCGAACTACCACGACGCGCTCAGCGATGGCTCGTTGCGGCTGTCGGGTCGTTCGCCGAGCGGTGAGTTGGTCGAGTTCATCGAGCTGGCGACCCACCCGTTTTGGGTTGCCACCCAGGGTCATCCGGAGTTTAAGAGTCGGCCCACCCGACCGGCACCGCTCTTTGTTGGCTTGATGGAAGCGGCTCGTCACCGGGCCGATGGGCGGGCGCCCCGCTTGATCGACCTTGAGGCTGTCGACGCCTGATGGCGAAGGAGTTTCGGTTTCTCGATGAGGTAGAGAAGTATCGGGGCTATGTGATGCGGGTGACCAAGTCCCGCTTTGCCGATCCCGATGGCGGCGAGTTCACCCGCGACATTGTGTATTCGCCTGGTGCGGTGGGTGTGGTGCCGGTGACCGAGGTCGACGGCACCTATATGGTCACGATGGTTCGCCAGTATCGGGCACCGCTGCGTACCAATCTCCTGGAGGTTCCTGCGGGTTTGCGGGACAAGCCGGGTGAGGATCCGGAGGAGGTTGGTCGTCGGGAGCTGATCGAGGAGGTCGGGTTGATCGCGGGTTCGATGACGCCACTCACCTCGTTTTTGAACGCAGCCGGGATGACCGATCAGCGAACCTGGCTCTACCTGGCTGAGAATCTGACACCGACCGATCGGGCCGCCGATGGCGCCGAGGAGCAGTGGATGACGATCGAGACCCATCCGCTCGACGAGCTGGTGGCCTCAACAATGGCTGGCTCAGCATCGACTGGTGCTTCCGCCAACCCGATGGTGGACGATGCCAAAACGGTGATCGGTCTTCTTCTGGCTCAAAAAGTACTGGCCGAGCGTTCCACTCAGTAGAGGAATGCGACGGTTAGCCTGAGGCGCTGTGAGTGTTGAGTCGCTGCAAGCCCAGGCTGTGAGATCCGCGGGTGACCGCAGTGACAGCCAGGACGAGGTCGAGGTTCCGCCCCTTCCGCTCGACGCGGAAGAGTTTCTGACCTGGTTGCGGGTGGAGAAGGGCCGGGCCGACAACACCCTCGTGTCGTACCGGCGCGATCTGCTTCGGTACTGGCGATTTCTGTTTTGTGAGGTCCCTCCGGCCAACACCGAATTGGCCCTCACCGAGGTCACCTCGGCCGAGCTGAACGGGTTCCTTCGGTCGCTGTCCGAGGCCGGTTTGGCTGCGTCGTCGGTGGTGCGAACGATGGTGGCGGTGAAGGGCTTACATCGGTTTTTGGCGGCTGAGGACGTAGCCGAGTCCGACCCCGGAGCCGATGTTGAGGTGCCGAAGGTGCCGGCCGGGCTTCCGAAGGCGCTGACCGAGGCCCAGGTGGGGGAGTTGCTCGACGCCGTGGGTGATGACGACCACTACAGCCTGCGGGACCGGGCCATGCTTGAGGTGCTTTATGGGACGGGGTTGAGGATCTCGGAGCTGGTGGGGCTGTCGCTGTCCGACCTCGACCTGGAGGCCGCGCTGCTGCGGTGTTTTGGCAAAGGCGGAAAGGAGCGGGTGGTGCCGTTGGGTCGCCTTGCTCGTCAAGCACTTCAGCAATGGTTGACCCTCGAGGGTCGGGGTCAACTGGTGCCCAAACATTGGCGCAGTCGCGACGATGCCGACGCCATCTTCTTGAATCGTCGGGGCGGCCGGCTGACCCGACAGGGGGCGTGGGGCATCGTGGAAAAGCGGGGCCGTGCCGTCGGTCTTGAAGACGTGTTGAGCCCCCACGTGTTACGCCACTCGTGCGCCACCCACATGCTCAACCACGGAGCCGATATTCGGTCGGTCCAGGAGCTCTTGGGGCATGCGTCGATCACCACGACGCAGGTGTATACCAAGGTGTCGAACGAACGGCTATGGCAGGTCTATCGGGAGAGTCACCCCCGGGCGCAGGGGTAATTCCCTCCAGGAACGGGACTGTGGGCAGTAGGGTGGGCGCTATGAGCGAAACCGATCGCCGGACCAACCTGGTTGCTGAACAGGAGCGACTTGCCGCGCGTGTCGATGAACTTGAGACCGGCAATGACGCTTCGCACTCCTTCGATGACAACTTCGCTGACTCGGCACAAGTCGCTGCGGAGCAGGGGGAGAACAAGTCGCTGGCATCGCGGCTTCGAAGGGAGCTCGACGAAGTGGAGGCGGCGTTGAGCCGCCTCGACGACGGCTCCTACGGTACATGCACCGAGTGTTCGGCAGAAATTTCGGCGCCTCGGCTCGAAGCCATGCCGACCGCCAGCACCTGTATCGACCACGCGTAGACCGTTACTCCGCAGTCGGTGTTGTCGGTAGTGATGCAGTCGGTAGTGATGATCTCACCTGGGCGAGTCTGATGCGGGGGCGAGCCCTTCATTTGGCGTCGCGGTTCTTCGCTGGGTTGCGACCGGCGCCGGTCAGTGACGACGATCGAGCCTGGGCCCACGCCCGGCTGACCGGGCCCGAACAGCAACTGTGGGACCGCTATGCCGCTCGGGACCAGGCCCACACGCTGGCGGTGGCACAGGCCGTCGATCACTGGGTCGCGGCCCATCCCGAGGAGTCGGCCGAGGTCGAGTCGCAGGCTCCTGGTGCCCTGGTCTCGGCGGCGCTGCTGCATGACATCGGCAAGATCGAGGCTCCGCTCGGGTTGATGGGCCGGGTGGTCGCCACCCTGGTTGAGGCAGTGGCCGGCGCCAAGATCGCTCGATTTGGTGACCGAACCAACGCGGTCGGCACCATCGCCCGATACTGCGACTACCCCGAGCGTGGGGCCGGTCTGTTAACCGACGCGGGGAGCAACCCCGTGGTCGTGGCCTGGGCTGGTGAACATCATGAGCCGGAGGCATCGTGGTCGCTGCCGGTTCCCCTCGGGCGAATGCTGGCCCGCGCCGACGATGGGCGGCTCGGAGTCTCCTAGGCCCGGGGAAGCAGCCCGATGTTTTCTTTGGCTCGGGCGAGGGTAACCGAGGCCACCGCTCTGGCTTTCTCGGCGCCGGCGTCAAGCACGTCGCGGACGTAGCCCGGGTCGGCTTCGAGTTCGCGGTAGCGGGTCTGGATCGGCTCAAGCATGGCCACGACGGCCTCGGCGGTGTCGACTTTGAGCTGGCCGTACTGGTCGTAGCGCTCGGCCAGCTTGTCGGGCCCCTCTCCGGTGGCGACCGACAGGATCGACAGCAGGTTGGCCACTCCAGGCTGGGTGTCAGGGGCAAAACGAACGGTCGCCTCGTTGTCGGTGACGGCCCGCTTCAGCTTCTTCTCAACCCGCTTGAGGTCGTCGAGCACAAAGATCAGTCCGTTGTCGCCGTCGGCGGACTTCGACATCTTGTTGGTGGGGTTCTGCAGGTCCATCACTCGGGCCGCCACCGTGCCGATGACCGGCTCGGGCACCACGAAGGTGTCCTCGCCGTAGCGGCTATTGAAACGAATGGCGAGGTCTCTGGTGAGCTCCAGATGCTGGCGCTGATCTTCGCCCACGGGTACCTGGTCGGCGTCGTAGAGCAGGATGTCTGCGGCCATCAGCGCGGGGTAGGTAAAGAGCGCGGCGCTAAAGGATTCACTCTTGGCCGATTTGTCTTTGAATTGCGTCATGCGGCCGAGCTCGCCGTAGCCCGCGGTGCACTGCATCAGCCAAGCCAGCTCCGCGTGTTCGGAAACGTGGCTCTGCACAAACAGGGTGCAGAAGTCTGGATCGAGGCCGATGGCGAGGAGAATGCGTACCAGCTCAAGGGTGGCTTCACGGAGCTCGGCCGGGTCCTGGGGAACGGTGAGGGCGTGGAGGTCAACAATGCCGTGGAAGCTGTCGGCGCTCTGGACGTCAACCCATGGCTGAAGGGCGCCAAGCAGGTTGCCGAGGTGAACCCCTCCGGTGGGTTGGATGCAGGACAAAACGCGAGCCATGCCTTCGATCGTAGCCAGCAGCGAACCATCCGCTGGCCCAAATTTCAGCCCTCGCCGTGGCCATCGGACCGCATCCGGTGACCGCAGGCCGTGTCCAGGGGCGGGGTTTGGCCTCGGTCAGGGCTCCCCGGTCAGGAAACGCCAATGAAAATGGCAATGAAACCGCCTCCAGTAGGGGCGGCAGTAGGCTTCGTGCAGCATGGCTTATGAAGTAACTACCCCGGTTTTTGCGGGGCCGTTCGACCTCCTGTTGCATTTGATCCTGCGGGAACAGGTCGATCTGTACGAGGTTTCGCTCACCGGAATCGTTGACGCCTACTTGGCCGAGATCGGCAAGTTTGAGGAACTCGACCTTGAGATGGCGACCGAGTTCCTGCTGATCGCGGCCACGTTGATCGATATGAAGGCCCGGTCGCTGCTGCCGAACGAGACCGACCTCGACCTCGATGAAGAGCTGGCGATGTGGGAGGAGCGGGACCTCCTGTTGGCTCGCTTGGTCGAGTGCAAAACGTTCCAGGACGCCGCGGTGGTTCTTGAGGGCCTGGCCGGGCAGGCGGGTCGGAGTTTCCCTCGGCTGGTCGGTATCGACGACAAGTTCCTTGATCTCACCCCTGACCTGCTCGAGGGCGTTACCCCCGACGACGTCCGAGACGCCTTCATCCGGGCGGCATCGGCCAAGCCGACGCCCACGATCGACCTGTATCACGTGGCGCCGATTCGCATCAGCGTGACCGATGCGGTGTCGGAGCTGGCCACCGATCTGCCGTCGATGGGTCGGGTCTCGTTTCGGCGGTTGACTGCCCACATCGATGATCGCATCGAGGTGATTGTGCATTTCCTGGCGCTGTTGGAGATGTACAAGCAGGGTCTGATCGACCTCGACCAGGCCCGCTCGTTCGGCAACATCGAGGTGGAGTGGGCCGGCGAAGAGATCGACGATGGAGACTGGCGCCAAGGCCTCGCCGCCGTCGACAGCTACGAGGGGTGAAACGATGAACAACGACACCCAGGACGAGCGCGCCCAGGACGAGGCTGAGAAAGCTGAACTCGAAAAAGCTGGGCTCGAAGACGAACTTGGCGACGTCAAGACGCAGGAAAACGGCGAGGAGCCCGAAGAGGCCGACCTCGCCAACGAGACTGACGGGTCCAACGAGACTGACGAGACTGACGACGCTGCGGAGTCAGCCCGAGGGTCCGAACAAGATCAGTCAATCCAACAAGACCAGCCAGAGCGGCAGGATCAGGAAGCCTCCGAGGTCGATCCTCTGTTGCTTGCCCGTCGCAACGAGTTGGTTCGTGAGGAAACCCGCCGCAATATCGAAGCCATCGTGTTGGTTTCAACCGATCCAGCTCAGCCGGAGTCCCTTGCCGAATTGCTGGGTCAGCCGGTGAGTGTGATCGAAGACATTTGCGAAGAGCTGATCGACTTCTACGAGGAGCAGGATCGCGGTTTCCAGATGGTTCGGGTGGCTGGCGGCTACCGCTTCCAGACCCATCCGGACCAGGCCGACGCGGTGAAGCGGTTTGTGCTCCACGGTCAGGCGGGGAAGCTTTCGCCCGCCGCGCTGGAGACCCTCGCCATCGTCGCCTACAAGCAGCCGGTGTCGCGGGCCCAGGTGGCCGCCATCCGCGGCGTGGGTGTCGATAGCGTGATGCGCACGTTGCAACAGCGCGGCTACATCGAGGAGATCGCCCGCGACCCTGGGCCCGGTCAGGCGGTGCTCTATGGCACCACCGTGGCCTTCCTTGAACGTATGGGGCTCGACCACCTCGATGAGATGCCGTCGCTGGGGGCCTTTGTGCCGGCGCCCGAGGTACTTGAAGCGCTGGAGCACAGCCTGAGGATCGAGTCAGCGCAGCCATCTGAGGCAAAGAGTGGCGATGCTGATGTCGCCGAAGCCACAGGAGACGCCCCAGTAGGCGCAGAACCCACGGCAGACACGGCAGACACGGCAGAGACAGAATCCCCGGAAGACACACAATCCCCGGAAGACAAAGAGGCCCCAGAAACCGAAGGGCCAGAGGTGGGCCCGGCCATGGCCGAGGTCATCGACTTGCGGGCCCACGCCCGATCGTCGACCGACGCCGAGTAAGGCTCCAGGGGCGCAAACGATATGGCGCAATGGCAGGGTCCGGCTCCCCATCCCGATGGGGTTCGGCTGCAGAAGGTGCTGGCCCAGCTTGGGTTTGGCTCGCGACGGGTCTGTGAAGAGCTGATCGCCGATGGCCGGGTCACGGTCAACGGCGGGGTGGCCGAGTTGGGTCGCCGGGTACAGGTGGAGACCGATGCGGTGACCGTGGATGGGGTGCCGGTTGGGGTAGCGCCGGGGCTGGTCTACTACCTCCTGCATAAGCCGGCCGGTGTGGTCACCACCGCCTCGGACCCTGAGGGTCGTCCGGTGGTGGTGGATCTGGTGCCGGATGATCCTCGTGTGTTCAACGTCGGTCGTCTCGACACAGAGACCGAGGGCCTGTTGATCATGACCAACGATGGCGAGCTCACCCAGCGCCTGACCCACCCGTCGTTTGGTGTGCCCAAGGAGTACTTGGCCGCGGTTGAGGGAATCCCGAGCCGAGCCGCACTGCGGACCCTGCGGGACGGGGTTGAACTCGAGGACGGTCGGACCGCACCGGCTAAGGCCTCGCTGGTGGCCGACGGGGCGACGGTAACCCCTGGTGGCGACGACGTCTCGCTGCTCAAACTGACGATCCACGAGGGCCGTAACCGCCAGGTGCGGCGCATGTGTGCCGCGGTGGGCCATCCGGTGACACGGCTGGTGCGGACACGTATCGGGCCGTTGGCTGATCGCCAGTTGAAGCCGGGGGAGTGGCGCGAGCTGACCACCGCTGAGGTTCGGTCCCTGGCCGAATCTTCGGCACCCGGCCCGCGCTGACCTCTCACTACCGGCCCGCCCTTTGGCCGGGCCCACACCATCGACCTTGTAAATCTGATGAATCTGGTGATCGGTCCGTGGCGCCGGTACGATCGCCGGATGCCAGTTCGGGCCATACGGGGTGCCACTACCGCAGACGTCGATGAGCGGGAACATATCGGGGAGCGGGTGATCGAGATGCTCGACGATGTGATCGCCGCCAACCGACTCGACTTCGACTCGGTGATCAGCGTGCTGTTCACCGCTACCCCCGACCTGGTATCGGTCTTTCCGGCGACGGTGGCCCGCGAGCGCATCCCGGGCGACATTCCGCTGATGTGCGCCCAGGAACTCGATACCGAAGGGTCGCTGCCTTCGTGTATACGTATGATGATGCACGTTGAGACCAACACTCCCCGAGCCGAGATCCAGCACTCGTTCCTTCAGGGCGCTCGGGTGTTGCGACCGGATTTGGCCGACTGATTTGGCTGTGCTCCGTCCGATTCGTTCGATCCCAAAGACCGCAACGTGACTATTGAGCCCCAGCACGCCCACATTGTCGGAACCGGCCTGATCGGCGGTTCGCTCGGTCTGGCGTTGCGGGAGCGGGGTTGGCAGGTCTCCGGCAGCGACCAGGACGCGGCGGTGGCGGAGCGGGCGGTGTCGATTGGTGCCATCGACCGTGTCGATACCGGGCAAGATGTCGACATCACCTTCCTGGCGGTGCCGGCCGGCGACGTGGCTGGCCTGGCGAGAGAGGCTCTGGCCCACGGCAACGGCGTGGTGACCGACGTGGCTGGTGTGAAGTCGAGCATCGTCGCCGAGGTCGATGATCCCCGCTTTGTTGGCGGTCATCCGATGGCGGGTTCGGAACAGGATGGCCTCGACGGTGCGGTCGCCACCTTGTTCGAGGGAGCCACCTGGGTCCTCACTCCCTCAGCGACTACCGATGACGATGCTTTTGCCCTGGTGCGGGCTGCGGCGTCGAGCCTGGGCGCCGATGTGATCACGCTGGAGGCGCAACGTCACGACCGGCTCGTTGCTGTGGTGTCGCATGTACCTCATCTGACCGCAGCCACGCTGATGCGGGTGGCTACCGATCGGGCGGAGGAGCACCGAGCGTTGATGCGCCTGGCTGCCGGAGGGTTTCGGGACATGACCCGTATCGCGTCCGGCCGCCCCGGTATTTGGCCCGATGTGTGTGCTGAGAACCGTGGTGCGATCGTGGAGGTGCTCGACCAGCTGATCGCCGAACTCACCGACATTCGTTCGATCGTCGACCAAACCGATCGCGACGCGTTGATCGATCGTCTTACTGCGGCCCGTGCCGCCCGGGTGAGCCTGCCGGCTCGGTTCGCCGATCCGGAGCAGCTTTCGGAGCTGCGGGTGCCGATTGCCGACCGCCACGGTGAGGTCGCTCGAGTGGCCGGTCTGGCCAGCGAGCTCGACGTCAACCTGCTCGACTTGGAGATCGCTCATTCGGCCGAGGGCGACCGGGGCGTGTTGATCCTCCTGGTGGAAACCCTGTTGGCTGAGCGGCTCCAGGGTGGTTTGATGGCTCAGGGCTACCGGCCCTCGCTGCGCCCTCTGCAGTGAAGCCACCGAGCGGTCCCTCCAGCCATCCGCTTACGGAAAGCCTTCGCCAAGATGTCGAATCCTTCTGAGCCACTTAGTCCAGCAACGAGTGCCGAGGTGGTTGAGGTTGTTCCGCTCGACGGGTCGATCGATGCCGACGTGGTGGTGCCGGGTTCGAAGAGCATCACCAACCGGGCCCTGTTGATTGCCGCTATGGCCGAAAGCCCAAGCGAACTCAGCGGCGTGCTGTTCGCCGACGATACCGAGGCCATGCTGGGAGCCCTGACCGCACTCGGCGCCGAGCTGGACATCGATCGCGATCAGCATCGGGTGCGCGTCGTCCGTGGTGTTGATTTTGCGGCGGTGAAACCCGGCACGGTCCTCGACGCCAAGGAGTCGGGCACGTCGTCCCGGTTTCTGGTGGCTGCCGCGGCCCTAGCTGCGGAGCCGGTGACCATCGACGGCGAGCCTTCGATCAGGGCTCGTCCGATCGGCGACTTGGTTGATGGCCTGCGACAACTCGGCGCTGAGGTCGTCCCGGCCGCAGGTGCCGCCGCCACCCCGGACGAGGATTCACCCACCCTTCCGTTGACGGTTGATGGCCGCGGCCGTGGCGGCTCGGTGGTGTCGTTGCGGGGAGACGCCAGTAGCCAGTTTCTGTCGGCGTTGATGATGATTGGTCCGCTACTGCCCGGCGGCCTGGTGATTGAGCTCTCTACCCGGCTGGTGTCGGTTCCCTACGTAGTGATGACCGCCGAAGTGATGGCCGCCTTTGGGGCGACGGCCCGAATCGAAGGCGACGACGAAGCGCCGATCGTACGGGTGGAGCCGGGCCGGTATTCGGGAAAGGAGTATGCGATTGAGCCCGACGCCTCCGCCGCGTCGTACTTCTTCGCCGCCGCTGCTGTATGTGGCGGCCGGGTTCGCATCGATGGGTTGGGCCGCCACAGCCTGCAGGGCGACCTGGCCTTTGTTGAGCTGTTGGGCCGCATGGGTGCGGAGGTTACGGTGGCCGACACCTACAGCGAGGTTCGTGTCGCTGATGCGCTGAACGGCATCGAAGCCGACCTGGCCGACTGCTCCGATCTTGCTCCCAGCCTGGCCGTGGTCGCCGCGACCGCGATCGGCCCGAGCCGAGTGACCGGCATCGGTTTCATCCGCCACAAGGAGAGTGATCGGGTCGGCGGCGTGGTGGCTGAGTTGGAGCGCTGCGGGGTTGGAGCGGTGGAGGAGCCCGACGGGTTTACCGTCGAGCCGGCACCGGTGCGGGCCGCGGTGGTCGAGACCTACGGCGACCATCGCATGGCGATGAGCTTCGCCGTGCTCGGTCTGGCCAACCCCGGCATCCGGATCTCCAACCCCGCCTGTGTGGCCAAGACTTATCCGGAGTTCTTCACCGATCTCGACCAGATTCGAAAGGGGTCCGTTGGGGTTGCGGTGTCGTAAGCTTGGGGGATGTTAGTCATTGCCATCGACGGCCCAGCTGGGTCGGGGAAGTCCACCGTTGCCAGAGCGCTGGCGGAGCGGCTGGATCTCGAATACCTCGATACCGGTGCCATGTACCGGGCCATCACCTTCGCCGCCTTGCGCCACGGTGTCGACCCCGCCGACGTCGAACCGGTGGCCGCTTTGGCCCGCCAGGTCGACATGGACATCGGCGAGGTGGTCATGGTCGATGGGGTGGATGCTTCGATCGAAATTCGTGGTCCGGCGGTGACCCAGGCGGTCAGCTTGGTGGCCAACAACCCCGAGGTGCGGACCGAGATGGTGAGCCGCCAACGGGAATGGGTTCACAAGCGAGGTGGGGGTGTGCTCGAGGGCCGCGATATCGGCACGGTGGTGTTCCCCGATGCCCAACTGAAGGTCTATCTCACTGCGAGCCCGGAGGTTCGCGCCCGCCGGCGGGCCAAGGAAGTGACCGACCTGGACTACGAGACGGTAGCCGCCGACCTGGTTCGCCGCGACACCTACGACAGCCAGCGGGAGAACGATCCGCTGCGCCAAGCCGACGACGCCACATCTCTCGACACCAGCAACCTTTCGGTTGAGGAGATCGTCGATCAGCTGGTGGCGATGCTGGACCAGTGAACGCTTCCGGGAGCGACGAGCCGCGGTCGATTCGCGAGGTGCCCCGCGACGAGTTGGCCGAGCACGCCCAGTCGATCGAACACGGTCCACTGGGCTTCGGATCGCGGCTGCTCTACCACTCAATTCGGGTGGCGATTCATAGTGCGTGTCGGGCCTGGTTCCGGATCGAGTTGGTCAACCCGGAGCGGATCCCCGAGACCGGACCGTTCCTGCTGGCCCCGATCCACCGCTCGAACCTCGACTTTGCTCTGGTTTCCAACGCCACCACGCGTTACATGCGCTACATGGGTAAGAGTTCGGTGTGGAAGGTGCATTGGACCTTCTCTGCTTTCTTTAATGCGCTGGGCGGCTTCCCGGTTGAGCGTGGTCGCGTCGATAGAGACACGCTCCGTATCGCCGAGGAAGTGTTGGGTAATGGAGAACCGTTGGTGATCTTTCCCGAGGGAGCCCGACAGTCAGGCCCGGAGGTACAGCCACTCTTTGATGGGCCGGCCTTCATTTCGGCGCGAACCGGAGCACCGATCGTGCCCCTAGGTATCGGAGGATCGGCCGAGGCGATGCCGATCGGTCGGCGTTGGATTCGGCCTCACAAGATTGTGCTGGTGCTCGGCGAGCCGATTGCGGCCCCGGAGCGCAGCGCCAAGGGGCGGGTGCCCCGTGGCGCGGTGCGCGAGATGACCGACGCCCTGTCGGACCGGCTCCAGGAACTCTTTGATGAGGCCCAGCAACGGGCCAACGGCTAGCTCGGCCGGAGTTCGGACCTACTTGGTGGAGACCACCACGGTCTTGGCCAGCTTGTCGATCACGCTTTGACGTTTGATGTTGTCGGCGTTCATCAACGCGATGGAGGCGCCGCCGAGACCGACCCAGGCCACAAAGCCCAAGAAGCCAAAGAAGATCCCGCCGAAGGCCCAAAGGACCCAAGGTGCACTCCAGATTGCCGCTCGAATAAAGGCCACATCGGTGCTGATCTCGCTACCGACTTCGCTGATCACCTTTTGACCGAGAGCCAGCTTGCCCGGGGTGGCCTTCTTCTGGGAGAGCCAGGCGAACTCCCAGCCAAAGATCAAGATGACGACCAGAAGGAGGCTGATGAAGACCCCGAAGAACAGCGAGAGGGGCCACCACAGCACCAGGTTGATGAGGTTGTCGATGGCCCGCGAGCCGATGCGCATCTGGAAGTCGGCGATGGCACCGGACGGGGTGACCATTTGGCGTTCCCCGGTAGGGGCGGCCCAGGGGTTGGGAGTGCCAGCCGGTGCTGCTCCAGGGGGCGGCGCGTACCCTGCGGCGCCAGCAACCGGGGCGCCGGTTGGCCCAGGGGCACCGGGGAATCCGGGTTGTTGCGGGGTCCCGCCAAAGGCGGGGGGCGCCTGAGTCGGGGGCGGGGTGTCCCAGGCGTTGGGTTGCTGCGGGGCGCCCGTCGGACCCGCTGGCGGTGCGCCAGCGCCGAAACCGGCCGGAGGTGTCCCGGTTGGTCCCGCGGGTGGTGCACCGGTTGGTCCCGCTGGCGGTGCTCCGGTTGGTCCCGCTGGCGGTGCTCCGCCGCCGAAGTCGGCGGGTGCGGACGCGGCCGGAGCTGTACCAGCGATGGATGGGTCACCGGCGAACGGGTTGGCCGGGGGAGTAGCGCCACCGGGCCCTGCGGGCGGCGTGCCTGCGGGGGCGGCGCCGAATCCGGCAGCCGGGTCGATTGGGGGTTCTGCGGTCGGAGCATTGCCCGATGGCATCACCGAGGTGGCGTTCGGGTCGAAGTCAGCCGAGCTATCGGGTGTGTCCCATGGGGTCGATGCTTCCGCCATCGACGCTGCGGCGGGTGCAGCAGCGGCGGCATCGCCAAAGGGTTCCATTGAGCCGACATCGGCAGCTGGAGCACTGGAAGCAGGCGTGGGGGTACCGCCCGGCGCCGCCGCTGAGCCCTGCTCGGCGCGGTCCCACGGAGACGGCTCGGGATTGTCCCATGGCGCCGGTGCCTGGCGATCCCAGGGGGCGGCCTCGCCAGCCGCTGGCTCTGGGGTCGGAATCGCCGCGGCACTATCAGATACCTCGGCCACCGGAGCAGCTCCATCAGATACACCAGCATCAGGTACGCCGGCTGTAGCAGCCGCAGCAGCGGGCATCTCCGCACCGGGAGTACCGGCATCGGGGGCAGGAGCGCTGACATCCGGAGCACTCGCATCGGAAGCACCCGCGTCGTGCGTGTTCGCGTCGGAACCGCTGGAGTCCTCAGTGCCACCGAGCGCGGCCATACCTGCAGCCGCCATACCGGTGGCTGCGGTGCCCGCGGCGATGCCGCCAATGCGCTCGGTTACCCCGCTGGCTGCGTCGGCCGCCGCTCCCGCCGGGTCGCTTTCGCCCCAGGGGTTAGCCGGGGCAGTTGGTTCGGCCGCGGCGACCTCGGCACCTGGGGTAGCCGCGTCGGCAGGGGCCAGCCCAGCGTCGGGGGTCGCCGCATCGCCGACACCGGGGATGCCACCGGCGTCCGCCGAGTCGCCAGCGGCGGCGTCGGTCGCGGCCGGGTTGTCACTGGCTTCCGGAACGGACTGCTGAGCGGCTCCGAAGTCGGGCGCTGTCTCGGTGCCATCGCCAGGGTTGGTTGCTGGCACCTGGCCGGCGGCGAGGGGATCGGTTGCGGATCCGGCGGCTGCGGCCGGGTCGGCACCGGTTGCCGGGTCGGCGGCGACCGAACCGTCTTCAATCGGGGTGGCCGGGGTGATCCACTGCTGTCCGTCCCAGTAGCGATGGGTGCCGGGAGGGTCTCCTTCGGCCGCGTACCATCCAGCTTCGGGAAGGCCTGAGTCGCTCACGTTGATCTCCCTTGGGGGCGAAAAGTCAATTCTTGCTCACCGACCAACCCACTGCACGCATCTTCGGTTGAAGCGCTTTCTGGTGGCGAGCCAGAGGAGTGGTCTTGTCAATTTGAACCATGCATCCGAACCATGCATCCGAACCATGCATCCGAGCGATGCATCTCTGTTTCGGACTGTTGTGTCCTTTCAGGCCTATCGGCAGGCAGCCCACAGCTGTGAGCGAACCGAGACCACTGTCAGTGGATCAAATACATCGGCACCAGG
>CALAML010000081.1 GCA_937925845.1 uncultured Acidimicrobiales bacterium
ACCAAAACGATGGACCCGATCCAACACCACCACCGAATCGGCCAGCCCCGCCCCGGCACCGACGGCCTCCTTTGTGGCTGCGCTCGCGGGTTCTTGCGTGGCTGCGCTCGCGGGTTCTTGTGTGGCTGCGCTCACGATGTCGCCCAGTACCGAACCGGCCTCGATGCTCTCCAGCTGGTTTGGATCACCGAGCAGAATCAACTTCGCTTCCGGGCGCACCGCCTCCAGCAACCGGGCCATGTCGGGCAGCGACACCATCGATGTTTCATCGATGATGATCACGTCGTGGGGCAGCGGGTTGGTGGCGTCATGGGCGAAGCCGTCGTAGCGTGCGCCCAACAGGCGATAGAGGGTCTGGGCCTCGGCCGCAGCCAAACGGACTCGCACGTCAGCCGGGCAGTCGAGAAGTTCGGCGGCCTCACGTACCGCCTCAGTCAACCGGGCCGCAGCTTTGCCGGTGGGTGCGGCGAGGGCAACCGAAAGCGAAACGCCGGCATCGGATTGGGCCGTGGTGCGCTCGACTTCGAAGAGCGCGGCCAGTACCCGCGCAATCGTGAAGGTCTTGCCCGTCCCCGGCCCACCGGCAATCACGGTGAAGAGGCCATCGACCGCAGCCGCCGCGGCCCGACGCTGCCCCTGACTCACCGCGTCGACACCAAAGAGCCGATCGAGGACCTGTTCTTCGACGGTCTTCGTGGCGACATCCGCAACTTCGTCGAGCGGGCCCTTGGCCACTGCTTCCGCCTCGGTCTCGACCGGATCGAAGAGGCTCGGTTGGTCGAACAAGTTTGGTTGCACCACCGTCTCTGTGGGCTTGGGGTGAGGCGGAGCTATGGGTTCGGCCGAGGTGACCGAGACCGACGAGGTCGGTGAGGCTGGTGCGTCGAGGTTGGTCAGGGAGTGGCGATGGTGGAGTCGTCGGCGAAGCTCGGTAGCGACCGCAGCTTCGTAGCGGCGGTAGCGGTCGAGATACAGGGCGTCGCCCAGGAGAACAAATGGCCAGCGGAAGCCATCGCCGGCGCCATCGCCATCGATGTCGATCATCCGGGTGTCGGTGGGCGTCAGCAGGTCATCCGGGCGCGATGGGTCGCAAGGCCGGGTCAGCTTCGAGGTAGCCAACGTCTGGAGCCAGGAGTCGATCTCCGGCCACGGGAGATCGCCCAGGTCCATCTCGTCGCCGTCGTCGCCGCCACCGATCGTGGCGGATCCGACCCGGTCGCCGGGCTCGACCGTGACGGTGTCGCGGACTTGGCGCAGGTCGAGTCGGGTGTGGCCGGCCTTGGTGGCTCTCAGCGCCAGGGCCGCGGCCAACAGCTCCGGGTCGCTCACTCCGCCGGCGGACCGACCGAGGGCTTCAGCAAAATGGACCTCGGCGGCCTGCAGTACACCCGCTGAGATGAAGCGGTCCAGCCGCTGGCGCGTGGCCTTGAGATGCCACACCGCATCGTTGGTCTGGTCGGCGTCGATGGCCGGTTCCGGTGAAGCCGGGGCGCTCATGGTGCACCATCAAAGAGGTCGCTCAGGGCCACTACCAGGGCTGGGGGTACCGCCCAACTGAACACACCAAAGGGCACGTCGCCATCGGCGGTTGGTGCGCTCGGCGTGCCCGGACCCACCATGCCCCGAGCAAACAGATAGGCAACCCCACCGAGATGGGTTTCGGCGGCGTAGTCCCGAATACGCGAGCGCAAGTAGCGGTGGGTAGCCACCGGGTAGATCAGCGCTTGGAGCGGATAGTGGTGGTGCACCATGGCTTCCGGCAGACGATCCGGGTGGTAGTCGTCGAGGCGAGCGCTGCGGTCGGGAGACCCAAGCCGGTTGGTTTTGTAGTCGACGGTCACAAAACGGGTCTCGCCCCGATGGTTCTGCACCCGGAACAGGGCGTCGATATGGCCGGTCAGGTGACCAGCGAGATCGACGGGGAAGATGCCCGCGGCGACATCGGTAGCCCATGGCCGCAGCGGGTCGTCCGCCGGGAGATGAGCGAGGATCACCTCGCCCACGTCGGTCATGGTCCGGGTCATCGGGCCATCGTCGTGAGCCTGATCGCCACCCAGGTTCATGGCGAAGCTGAGCTCGTCGAGACGGTCGCCGAACTTGATGTCACATAGGGCACCACCCCCAAACTGGGGCCCAAGCGGCGTACGAATCATGGCGGCCATGGCAACGGTCAGGGCGGGCGCATCAAGCTCGATCGGCGTCCACCGCAGCTGCCGCTGTATCTCGTGGCTCAACGCAGCCTCAAGATTGGCGCTGGCAAAGTCGGTGTGCTCCAGCACCTCATGGACTAACAGGCCGAACGTGCCACCGGCGGGCAGGGCGGCAAAGGGCAGCTCGATCGGCTCGGCCACGGCCGGATCGTTGGACCCTTTCGTTTCGGCGTCGTTGTCGGTTCCGCCGGTTGCGTCGGTGTCGTCAGCTTCGTCGGTATCACCCGGGTGTTGGTTGGTGTCTACCGCGGGATCGAAGCGGGATTCCTCATCGGTATTTGAGATGCTGCTGAAGGACCAGCGGCGAGTGATGCGTGGCAACTCACGGTCGAGCTCGGCCACCTCAAAGTTTTCGCCGGGGTCCACAGTGCCGGTGTCCACAGTGCCGGGGTTTCTTGGCTCAGCCGACCCGGTGGCGGGCCGGGACCGAGACTCGTTGATGGCGACCTCGCCCACCTCGATCAGGTCGGGGGCCAGGCTCACCAGCGGGGCCAGACACGACATTGCTGGCGGAAGATCCCTGGTGACCACCCCGTCGATATTGACCTCAGGGGTGAGCGCTCCGGCTTCGTTCCGGGAGCCCACCAGAATCTTGGTGATGGCATGAGTGTTGGCAGCTGGCCCCTTGGCCCGTTGATCGGGCCACCACAGCAGCAGCTGATGCTGCGCCCGGGTCAGTGCCACGTAGGCGGTGCGGGCGTCCTCGCCAGCCAGTTCGGCCCGGGCCCGATTCTTCCGATCCTCCACCGTCTGGTGGGTGTCGTTGCTCCACTTGGTGGTCGAAGCGACGTCCAGCACCCGGGAGCCGAGGTCGTCATCGCGGTAGATGACCTGGTCGCTGTTCACCTTGTGGCGACCCTTGCTGGGCAGGAACGGACAGCACACAACCGGGAACTCGAGACCCTTCGAGACGTGCACGGTCATGATCTGGACGGCATGGTCGTCGGAGGGAATCCGACGGGCCTGGCTCTCGTCGTCGCCATCGGCGTTGGCGATCAGGTCATCGAGCTGGGCTGCCATCACCGCCGGCTCGATGCCGCGCCCGCCAGACAGCTGATGGGCCAACTCGGCGATGTGATCGAGGTCGGTCAGGTT
>CALAML010000082.1 GCA_937925845.1 uncultured Acidimicrobiales bacterium
CTGAGTCCTCTAGCTGTCTCTCGGTTTGGTTGTTAGGGCGGCGATGACTTTGGACTCTGCTCTTCTTTTGAAGCCGAGGCGTTGGTAGAGGGCCAGAGCTCGCTCGTTGGTGTGGTCGACATGGAGGAAGGCGGTTTCGCCGCGCTCGGCGATACCGGCGGCGATGATTGTGGTGAGCAGGCCGCCGTAGCCCCGGCCCAGGTAGTCGGGATGAGTGCAGACCGCGCTCACTTCGGTGGCACCGGTGAGCTTGGACCGCTCCCCGGCCATGGCCACCAGGTTGCCGTCTTGGCGAACACCCACGTAGCGACCCATCTCGATGGTGCGAGTCGCAAACGGTCCAGGTTCGGTCAGCTCGGTTAGTGCCACCATCTCCTCCACATCGGCCGGGCCCAACTCGACCACCCCAGTGTCGCCCACCCGGTCCGGTTGGCCCACTACTTCCACCGGCTCCGAAGCCACCATCTGGAACAACCGTCGACGGCCAACGACGCGCCAACCCCGCTCATCGGGTTCGTCGACTTGTCGGCGCATCACCACCACCACCTGCGACTTCCCGGTATCCGCCTCTGATTCCCGCACCGCCTCTTCCATGTCGCGCCAGCCATCGGTATCGAGCTCCGGAGCCCCGTGCCAAATGTTCACCGCCGGGTCGAACCAAACCGGACCGCCGTCGAGGCCGCCGTTCTTGTCGATCTCAGGAACTTCGGGCGCAGCCAAGTGGCGCTGGCGACCCATCAACGCATGGAAGATCGGATTATCGAGCTCGCGCTCTTCAGCGGGGGTCACCTGCGGGACGGTACCTTCTAGACATGGAAACCGCAGCTTCCCCGACGGTCGTCGAACCGATCCCCGCCGCCACCCCCGATGCCAGTGGCCAAATTGCGGCCACGGTCGAAGCCCACGGCTACGCCATCGTTTCCGATGTGATCGACCCCGCCGCCTGCTCGGCTCTGGTGGCCGAGATCCAACTCGTCGAAGCCGACTACGACATCACCGAGGGCACCAACGACTTCGAGGGCATCGAAACCCGCCGCATCTTCGACCTGCTGTCGAAGACGGCCATGGTGCGAGAGCTGACCATCAACCCGGTGGTGCTCAACGGTATCGAAGCCATCCTTGGCGAGGATCCGCTCCTGTCCGGCACCACCTCGATGAATATCGGCCCCAGCGAGACCGATCAGCTGCTGCACACCGACGACGGCATGATCACCCTGCCCCGCCCCCACATCGCCACCATGGTCACCACCCTGTGGGCTCTCAGTGAGTTTCGAGCCGAGAATGGCGCCACCCGCTTGGTGCCCGACTCCCACCGGTTCGACCGCGGTCCCCGCCGCGACGACACTCCCGAGACCCTTACCGCCGATATGGCACCGGGCAGCGTGCTGTTCCTCCATGGGTCGACCTGGCACGGCGCCGGCGCCAACTCCACCGCCGACGAGCGGCGTTTCGGGCTCTCGATCCAATACGTGGCCGGCTGGTGTCGCCAACAGCAGAACCTGATGTTGGGCGCCGACCTCGACCAGGTAGCCACCTACCCCCGCCGACTCCAGGAACTCCTCGGCTTCTCCCTCTACCGCAACGTGATGGGCCACGTGAACCGGGAAAGCCCAGCCAAGCTGCTCGGTGTGGAGGAAGAACCCAACATGGTGTGGGAAAAGATGGACAACACCGCCGACCCGACTACTGATAGCGCCTGAATTCTCTGCACCCGACGGCTCGAGTTTGAGGCTCCTGGACCGTGGATCACCCCCGATTTCCCGGCACCGGCCGTGGTGCTTTTGCTTTGGGCCGAAGTGGCGGCAGAATGACGCCTAATGGCGCACTACGCAACAACAATCGTTTCCCCACTCACCCAGGCCGAGGCCTTTGCCCGTATGGCCGACGTCCGCAACTTCGTCGAGTGGGATCCCGGCATCAAAACCGTCGAGCAAGTGGTTGGCGACGGCCCCGGTTTGGGCACCGAGTACGAGTTGGCGGTGAAAGGCATCGGCGGCGATATCGACATGCGATACGTGGTGACCGCCTACGAGGAGCCAGACGTGATCGAACTTGAGTCGACCACCAAGTTGCTCTCGGCCAGCGACAAGATCACCGTCGAAGCCACCGAAACCGGCTGCCAAGTGACCTACAGCGCCGACCTCGAACTCCGCGGCCCACTCGATCTGGCCGACTCGGTGCTCGACAAAGCCTTCCAAAAGATCGGCGACAAAGCCGCAGCCGGCATGCGAGTCTTCCTAGAAGCCGAGCCAGCCCCGGAATCCAAACCACCAGCCCGCTAACCACCGACGGCTGGCCGACGGGCAAAGGCACCCCGTCCGGCGAGGGGGACAGGGCCCCAAAGGCCAGCAAAAAGCTCCGTGCAACGGCCCGCCCGGAGGGCAGGAACCAGCCCTAGCTGAACTTTGGATCTTCCCACCAGGGGAAGACTGGCGGCATATCGGATGACGGGCTCATGGTGAACTCGGGCGGACGCTTTTCCAGGAACGACATCACACCTTCGGCGGCGTCGGCCCCCTTCCCAAGCTGAAGGATCATTCGCGTGTCTACTTGGTGGGCGGTCATCGGATGATCGGCAGCTGCCATCCGCCACAACATCTGGCGCGACGCGGCCACCGATACCGCGGACGTGTTCTCGGCGATCTCGGTGGCGATGGCCCGGGCCGCGTCGAGCAACTCGTCGGCCGGATGCAGACTGCGCACCAGGCCGGCGTCGAGCGCTTCGGCCACCGGGAACACCCGACCGGTGAACACCCACTCCAACGCGGTCGACAAACCCACCACCTTGGGTAGGAACCAGGACGATGCGGCCTCGGGCACCAGACCCCGGCGGGCGAACACAAAGCCCATCTTCACCGTGTCGGCGGCCAAGCGGATGTCCATGGGCAGGGTCATGGTGGCCCCCACCCCCACTGCCGGCCCGTTGATGGCGGCGATCACCGGCTTGGTGCATTCGTAGATGCGCAGGGTGAGCTGCCCGCCGCCATCACGAACGCGTTCGTCGACGCTGTCGGTGAGGCCCACGCTCTCACCGTCCTCAGCGCTACCGGCCCCACTGCCGGAATCGCTGCCGCTCCCGGAGTCATCGGAGCCGCCGTAGCTGAACGTCTCGGCCCCCGCCGACAGGTCGGCTCCGGCACAGAACCCTCGGCCGGCGCCGGTCACGATCACCGCCCGCACGTCATCGTCGGCA
>CALAML010000083.1 GCA_937925845.1 uncultured Acidimicrobiales bacterium
TGGGAGAGTAGGTCGCCGCCGGATTTCGCACGAAAAAGCAAGAGCCAGATGGCCCCTTCGGGGGCCATTTGTCGCGTCTGGGGATAAGTTGGCGGCGATGACTCGCTCCGAGACAAACCCGGGCCCGCTTGAGGCCTTTACCTTCGACATGACCGAACACCGGCGTTCCCGCCTCGAGCGGGAGTTGGATGAGGCGGCCGACGCCTACCTGGCCGATCACTTTGATGAGGCCCGCAAGATCCTGGCGCCGATGGCGAAAGAACTGCCGGCCGCAGCGTCGGTCCGAGAGCTCCTGGGGCTGTGTTACTACCGCCTGGAGGACTTTGAGAGTGCGGTCATCGAGATCGAGGCCTTTGCCTCTCTAACCGGTTCGGTTGAGCAGCATCCGGTGCTGGCCGACTGCTACCGGGCGCTGAAGCGCTGGGCCGACTGCTCCGAGGCCTGTGCCGCTCTTGAGGACCCCGACATCGACCCGGAGTTGGCGGTGGAAGGGCGCATCGTGGCCGCCGGTGCGCTGGCTGACCAAGGGAAGCTCGCCGAGGCCATCGACTTGTTGAGTACCCGGCGGGTACTACCGAAGGAGCCGCAGGGCTATCACCTGCGGCGGGCCTACGCGGTTGGCGATCTTTATGAGCGGGCCGGCGATGTGCCTCGAGCCCGTCAGTACTTCGTGGCCATCGCCCGGGTTGAACCCGCCTTCGTCGATGTAACCGAACGCCTGGCCGCCCTCGACTAGTGTCCTGTCAGTGAAGTCCGTTGATGAATTCGGCGAGCTATCAGTGTCCCTCCCAAGGACGCAGAACCGCCACAACTCGGTGTTATGGCGCTTTCGAGGACGCCGGGAGGGGCGCTGAGAGCCGTCGAATTCGTGACATGACTTTGCTGACAGGACACTAGGTCTGCGGTGAACTCCACTCGGCCTTCGGGCGGAGCAGTTCCTCCAAGGCGCCAAAGTCAGTAGTGTCGCCGACGGCCGTGGTGACAAACCATTCCGTACCGAAACGCTTGGCGAATTCCTCCACCGGGGGCTCCGCCTCACTGTCCTTCCACTCGTCCGGCATCTGCGACTGGTGGTGGGTGATGGCTGTCATCTTGGCCAGGAACGACGCTTCGTCGTCGACGAAGTGGGTGAGTTCCGCTTCGCTGGTGGCGAACGCCTCGGGGTTTGATTCGGCCTTGTCGTAGTTGTCGCCGTCGAGGCTGGCGAGGTATTCGCGGTTGTAGGTGGCGTCGAGCACCCAGTCGGCCTTGAGTGCCGGAGCCGCGGCATGGGCGGCGTGGTGGATCTGGATGTGGTCGGGGTGGCCGTAGGTGCCGTTGCGGTCGTAGCCGATCACCGCGGTGATGGTTTCGTTCACCAGGGCGAGGCTGAGGCGGGCCGTCACTTCGTCGAGATCCGCGTTGCAGAAGGCAGTCGGGTTCTTGGTGGTCTCGGTGTCCTCCATGCCGGAGTCGTCGAAGCCGAGGAACAACACCCGGTCGACTCCCAGCGCATCGCACGCCGCCCGCGCCTCACGTTCGCGAACTTCGCCCAGCGTTTCTCCGCCGAGGTCGTTGGAAGTCTCGCCGGCATCGCCTCGGGTGGCGTAGGCCACGATGGTGCGCATGCCCAGGCTCTTGGCTCGCGCCATGGTGGCCCCGGTAAGGATGCACTCGTCATCCGGATGGGCATGGAGAAAGAGCAGTGTGGTGTCAGCCATCACCGCTCAGGCTATCGCCACCCACCCAACAACAAAGTTTGCACTTTTCGGGGTCTGACCCCGAAAAGTGCAAACTTCTGTGATCAGGGGACGGTGCTTAGCGCTCGGCTTAGGAGTAGCGGGCGATTTCGGCTCGGCCGACCACCATGTGATGGACCTCGTCGGGCCCGTCCGCCAGTCGCAGGGTGCGCTGGTTGCAGTACATGCGGGCCAGCGGAGTCCATTGCGAAACGCCGGTGGCGCCGTGCATTTGGATGGCGGCGTCGATGATGTCGCAGGTCTTGGCTGGCACGTGAGCCTTGGCCGCGCTGATCCATACCCGGGCTTCGGCCGGGCCGAGCATGTCCATGGCCTTGGCCGCCCGCAGCACCAGAAGGCGACAAGCCTCGATCTCGATGCGAGCCTTGGCGATGATTTCGGTGTTGCCGCCGAGCTTGTTGAGGGGCTTTCCGAACGCTTCGCGGTCCATGCCCCGACGAACCATCAGCTCCAAAGCCTTTTCGGCCGCACCGATGCTGCGCATGCAATGGTGGATGCGACCCGGGCCGAGTCGGAGCTGCGAAATTTCGAAGCCGCGACCTTCGCCGAGCAGGATGTTGTCCTTCGGCACCCGCATCTCGTTGAACTTGATGTGCATATGGCCGTGCGGGGCGTCGTCGTCGCCGAATACGTGCATCGGCCCGAGGATCTCCAGGCCGGGGGTGTCCATGGGAACCAGGATCTGGCTCTGCTGAAGATGGGAAGAGGCGTCGGGGTTGGTCTGCACCATGCAGATCATGATTTTGCATCGGGGGTCACCGGCACCGGAGATGTAGAACTTCTCGCCGTTGATCACCCACTCGTCGCCATCAAGCACCGCCTGGGTGCGGATGTTACGGGCGTCCGATGAGGGCCACCCCGGCTCGGTCATGGCGAAGCAGGAGCGGATCTCGCCATTCAGGAGCGGCTCAAGCCACTGCTTCTTCTGTTCCGGTGTGCCCACCCGCTCCAGGACTTCCATGTTCCCGGTGTCAGGTGCCGAGCAGTTGAGTGATTCCGAGGCGAGTGGGTTCTTGCCCAGTTCGGTGGCGATGTAGGCGTAGTCGAGGTTGGACAGACCCTGGCCGGTGTCGGGCAAAAAGAAGTTCCACAGACCCGATTCCTTAGCTGCGGTCTTGGCCCCTTCAAGGAGTTCGAGTTGTCCGTCGGCGTAGCTCCAGCGGTCGGCTCGCCCCTCGCCGAGCCTAAAAAATTCCTCGGTGATGGGCTCCACGTGTTCGGCGACAAACTTCTTTACCTGGTCCAGGAAAGGTTGGGCCTCCTGGGACATACCCAGGTTGTACATCTCGCCGCCGAGGTCGTCGGTGTTCAGCGGGTTGGCAGGCATCGTGGTCTCCTGTGGCAGTCCGGGTGACAAAAGCTGTCATTTGATACTCGCATGTTTTTTGCCGCGGGGCCGGATCCGCCCCTTCCGAAATGTCGGTTCGGGCCGCGACTCAGTCGCGTCTGGGACCGGAATTTGCGGCCGAGTTCCGAAATGTCGGTTCGGGGCGCGACTCAGTCGCGTCTGGAGCCGACATTTGCGGGGGGGGGTCTCGGTTCGGGCTCAGCGGCGGATTGGGGGTGTTAGGTCTTTGGCTTTTCCGGCTTTGTAGGTTTTGGCTGGTCGGCCTTTGCCTCCGGACGATTGGTTGCCCGTCGGTTCCAGGAAGTGGTCGGAGGCCAGGGCTTTCCGATGGAAATTGGCTGGGTCCAGCGCTTGGCCCCACACCGTCTCGTACACCTCGCGGAGTTCGCCGATGGTGAATTCGTCTCCGCAGAAGGTGGTGGCCAGGGTCGAGTATTCGAGCTTGGCCCGGGCCCGTTCGAGGCCGACGTCGATGATGCGGTTGTGGTCGAAGCCGAGCGCGCCACGATCGATATCGTCGATGTTGGTCCAAGCCGCCACTTCGGTGGCCGCCTCGCC
>CALAML010000084.1 GCA_937925845.1 uncultured Acidimicrobiales bacterium
GCCGACCCCGAATACGAGGAACTGATTCTTCCCCTCGCCTGCGAATGGCTAGCCGACCGCCGCCGAGCCCTCGACATCGGCACCGGCGAAGGACAGCTGGCCCGGGCCCTACTCGGCGCCGGAGTCGGACAGGTCACCGGAGTGGATCCAGCCTGGGGTCAGGTGGCGGAGGCCGATCGTCGAGGAGGCGGACCCCGCTACGGACGGGCCGCCGCCGACTCGTTACCCTTTGCCGACTCCAGCTTCGATGGCGTGTTGGCCTGCCTGGTGTTCGAACACATCCTCGCCATGGACGCGGCGGTCGCTGAAGTGGCCCGCGTGCTGGAACCCGGCGGCCGTTTCTGCTTCTTTCTGAACCACCCGCTGATCCAAACCCCTGACAGCGGCTGGGTCGACGACCACATGATGGATCCACCGGAGCAGTATTGGCGGATCGGCGCCTACCTCCGGGAGAACCTTGGCACCGAAGAAGTGGTCCCCGGCATCGAGCTACCGTTCGTTCACCGGCCGCTACACCGCTACATCAACGCCATGGCCGACTCCGGGCTGATGCTCGAACACATGGCCGAGCCCGCCCCACCCGCCGGGTTCCTCGCTCTCGCATCGGAATACGGCCAAGCGGCCGACGTGCCCAGGCTTCTGCTCCTGGTGGCGCGCAAGTGTTAGCAGCGACTCCGGCCGACAAACCGGCCAGCGGGCAGGGGTTCCGGCTCGCGCAGCACCAATTCCTACAAGAGTTCGGCCCCGCACCCGATCAGTATTGATATATGGCTGCGGCACAACCCCCCTATATCACCAACGATGCCGATGACCTCGTCGAGCCATCGATCGCCCTGGTTGGGCGCTGGCTGCGGCAGTCGACCGAGCTGGAAACCCGGAGCGACCGGGCTTCGATGCAGCGGCTCGAAGACATCATCGCCGACGACGAAGGCGTCCGGTTCGTGATGCAGTTTGTCGACCGCGTGGCCCGCCCCGACGACCCGAAGGTGGCGGCGGAACAACTCAACGCGCTGGTCGCCAGCGGCCATGCGCCGGCGTTCCTTGGCACCATCGACAAGCTGCTCCTCAAGGCGGGCGCAGTGGTCGCCCCGCTTGCCCCCACCGTGGTGATGAAGCTGGCCACGGCCCGAATGCGCTCGATCGTCGGCCACCTGGTGGCCCCGGCGGAGCCGGCATCGCTCACCAAACATCTCGAACGCCAGGGCGCAGAGGGGTATCAGACCAACGTCAACCTGCTTGGCGAAGCGGTGCTGGGCGAAGGCGAAGCCACCCGTCGGCGCGAGCGACTGATGGAACTGCTTCGGCAACCGGAGATCGACTACGTGTCGGTCAAGATCACCGCGGTGGTGTCCAAGCTCGACCACTGGGCTCCGGAGCAGAGTCTGGAACGGCTCACCGTCCGGCTCGCCGAGCTGGTCGACACCGCGGCGGCCGCGCCCACACCAACCTTTGTGAACTTCGACATGGAGGAGTACCACGACCTCCACCTGACGATGGCGGCATTCAAAGCGGTGCTCGGCCAAGAAGAACGTCTGCACCTGGACGCCGGCATTGTGATCCAGGCATACCTCCCCGACTCCCTCGGTGTCCTGACCGACCTGGTGGCCTGGGCCAACGATCGCCACGCTCGCGGCGGCGGAACGGTGAAGATCCGTCTGGTCAAGGGCGCCAACCTGGCCATGGAACGGGTCGAGGCCACCATGCACGGCTGGGAACAGGCCCCCTACGGTTCGAAGCTCGAGACCGACGCCGGCTACCGATCCTGTCTCGACTGGCTTCTGCACGCCGACCGCCTTGTCGGCGTGCGGGTGGGTATCGCCAGCCACAACCTCTTTGACGTGGCCTGGGCCAAGCTGATCGCCGAGAAGCGGGGGGTGATCGACCGCATCCAATTCGAAATGCTGCAAGGTATGGCCCCCGGCCAAGCGCGAGCGGTCAATGCCGAGATGGCGGACCACGACGGCGAAACGCTGCTCTACACCCCCGCGGTGGCGGCCGACGACTTCGACGTGGCCATCAGCTACCTGTTCCGCCGCCTCGAGGAGAACGCCGCACCCGAGAACTACCTGCGCCATCTGTTTGAGCTTGAGCCGGACTCACCGGTCTTTGTCGAGCAGGCCCAGTTCTTTCGCGACGGCGTAGCCCGACGCCACGCGAGCGACCACCGACCCCGACGCAACCAGAACCGCAGCCTCGACCCAAGCACCGCACCCGGTCCGTCCGGTGCACCGTTTCGGAACGAACCCGACACCGACCCCACCTCAGCCGCCAACCGGCCCTGGATCGACGCCACGCTGGCGCTTCAACCCACACCGTGCCGGGCCCCGCTGCTGGCGGAGGTGGCCGACGTCGAGCAGGAGCTGGCCATCGCTCAGGGCGCACAGCCCGGCTGGGCCGCCCGCCCCGCCTCCGAACGGCGCACGATTTTGCATCGAGTCGCCGATGAGTTGGGCCGCCGCCGCAGCGAGATCCTGGCGACGATGATGCATGAGGCCAACAAGACGATCGGTCAGGGTGACGTCGAGGTCTCCGAAGCGGTCGACTTTGCCCGCTGGTACGGCGACCACAGCCTGGAGCTGGACGCACTTGATGGTGTGGCTTTCGAACCGCTGGGCACCGTTGCCGTGATTCCGCCGTGGAACTTCCCGGTTGCCATTCCCGCCGGGGGAGTGGTTGCATCCCTGGCCGCAGGAAACGCGGTCGTGTTCAAACCAGCACCCCAAACGCCGCGATGTGCCGAGATTGTTGCCGAAGCATGCTGGGCCGCCGGTGTGCCCGACGATGTGTTGCGCTTCGTACGAACCCCCGACAACGACGCCGGCCGCCACCTCGTCGAAGCCGCCGATGCCGTCATCCTCACCGGCTCCTCCGACACCGCCGAGATGTTCCGCAGCTGGAAGCCCGACATCAACCTGTTTGCCGAAACCTCAGGAAAAAACGCGCTGATCATCACCCCGAGCGCCGACATCGATCGGGCGGTCGAAGACCTGGTCGCCTCGGCCTTCGGCCACGGTGGACAGAAGTGTTCGGCCGCCAGCCTGGCAATCCTCGTCGGCAGCCTGGCCACCTCGGAGCGGTTCCAACGCCAGCTCGTGGACGCAGTGAAAAGCCTGGCTGTGGGGGAGGCCACGGTTCCCGTTACCGATATCCCACCGCTGGTCGACGGCGGCAACGACCGGCTCACCCGGGCCGTCGACACCCTCGACCCGGGCGAATCGTGGCTGGTGCGGCCCCAACGCACCGCCGACGGACAACTTTCGCCTGGTGTGCGAGCGGGCGTGGCACCGGACTCCTGGTTTCACCGCACCGAGTGCTTCGGACCGATCCTCGGCATCATGACGACAGACTCGCTCGAGGAAGCGATCGCCATCGCCAACAGCAGCGAGTTTGGCCTGACCGGTGGTATCCACTCCCTCGACCCTGATGAGATTCAGCAGTGGGCCGACAGCATCGAGATTGGTAACGGCTACGTAAACCGCCCGATCACCGGCGCCATCGTGCAACGGCAACCCTTCGGCGGATGGAAGCGCAGCGTCGTCGGACCCGGCGCCAAGGCCGGCGGACCCAACTATCTCCTTCAGCTCGGCCACTGGACCGCCGATCCGGATGCCCCCGACGACTTCGATGCCATCTGGGCCCGCGAGTTCGCGCAGGCTCACGACCCGGCCGACCTTTTCTGCGAGGCCAACTACTTCCGCTACCGGCCGATCAAGGCCATCGCCGTACTCTACGGCGCAACCACGACTGAGCGCGAGCGGACGCTGCTGGCGCGAGCGGCCAAGATTGCAGGGGTTGAGGTAGTCGAGGCCAGCCCCGATGTGGTCGCCGACCCCGAGGCACGAACCGCATGGCTCTCCTCCCTTGTCCAGCGCGGTGTGGAGCGGGTGCGATTTGTGAACAGCACCCCAACCCCCGACGACCACCAGGCGGCTCAGGCGGGAAACATCCACATCAGTACGGCGGCGGTCACGGCGTCGGGACGGCTCGAATTTCTCCACCTCGTTCGCGAGCAGGCCATATCGGTCACCCTTCACCGCTTCGGAAACCTGGTAAACGCCGACGAACTCCGGCTTTAGGTGTCTCCCGGATCGGCTCCTCAGCTCGCCGCGAGGCCGTCAATGCGGGCCGCTTTGCGGCTGAACCACAGCAGATACAGGCCACCCTGGTCACACCCGGTATCGGCGGCACCTTCCGGTTTGCTCAACCTTTTCGACCGATGTGCCGTTGTCTTCGACTATGGAGTTCGCTGAAACGTCACCCGGGGAAGACACCCAGCGTCGCGTTCTCGACGCCGCCAACGATGAACCCGACCCAACAGATGAGGGAACGGGCGGGGCCGTCACGGACCCAACAGATCTTGTTGCGGCAGACTCGGCGGCAGCACTCGACCTCGGGTTAACGTGTGATGTTGTGAGCGAGTTTGTGGTGATCACCGGGATGTCGGGCGCCGGGCGCTCACACGCGGCCGATTCGCTCGAAGATCTCGGCTGGTTTGTCATCGACAACCTGCCGCCATCACTGGTGCCCAAGGTGGCCGAACTGGCCCTGGTGCCAGAGAGCAGGTACTCCCAGGTGGCCCTCGTGGTCGGCATCAGCGTGTACCGCGACGACATCGTCCCCGCCGTTCGTGAGCTCCGCGACACCGGTGCTGCGGTGCGGCTGGTGTTCCTCGATGCCGACGATGCCACCCTGATCCGGCGTTACGAATCGACCCGCCGTCGCCACCCGCTCGGCGACAACCGAACCGTGGCCGCGGCCATCGCCGAAGAGCGTGAACTGCTCCAGGTGGTTCGCGCCGAAGCCGACGTGGTGGTCGATACTAGTGACCTCAACGTGCACGAACTACGGGCCCGGGTGGTGGCCATGTTCGGCGCCGAACACCCCTCGAGCGGGCTTCAGGTGGCAGTAACCTCGTTTGGTTTCAAACACCGCACCCCAACCGACGCCGATCTTCTTTTCGACTGCCGCTTTCTTCCGAACCCCCATTGGGACGAGGATCTGCGGGAGTTGACCGGGCTCGATCAGGCGGTCAAAGACTTTGTTCTGGGTCAGCCCCAGACCAAAGAGTTTCTGGTTCATCTCGAGCAGATGCTCGGTATGCTCCTGCCGGCGTATGTTGCCGAAGGCAAGTCCTACCTGACGATCGGGATGGGTTGCACTGGAGGCCAGCACCGATCGGTGGTCCTGGCCGAATGGGTAGCCGAGATGATCAGAGAAAAAGGATTCGACCCGCTTGTCACCCACCGAGACCGACCCCTCTAGCGTCGCTAGCAGACAGCCCGACCCGGCCTCGGGGCCGGCGGTCGTTGCCATCGGTGGTGGTCATGGGCTGGCGGCCAGCCTGCGGGCTATTCGCCGCTTCACCGACGGCGTCACCGCAGTGGTCTCCGTAGCCGACGACGGCGGATCCTCTGGTCGACTCCGAGACCTCTACCACGTTCCGGCTCCGGGTGATATCCGCCGCTGCCTTCTTGCACTGGCCAACACCGAGGCCGATGTAAACGCGGCCCTGGCCCACCGGTTCACCGAAGGCGAGCTCAACGGACACGTCGCCGGAAACCTGCTTCTCACCGCACTGACCCAGACCGGCCATGACTTCATCGGTGCCATCCACCAACTGGGCACGATGCTCGACATCGTGGGCCGGGTGCTGCCCAACGCCGACGGTCCGGTGCGGCTCACCGCCACCACCGACAGCGGGCAGGTGTCCGGCCAGGTCGCCATCAAGGAAGCCGGCGGAATCCACTCCGTGGCGGTCGACACCCCCGATGTCGCCTGCCCTAAGCCGGTGCTTGATGCAGTGGCCGAAGCCGAAGTGATCGTGCTGGGGCCGGGCTCGCTGTTCACCAGCGTGTTGGCGGCGCTGGCCGTGGACGAGCTGCGCGAGGCGGTCGAGGCAGCAACAGCCCAGACGGTGTACCTGTGCAACCTTCGACCCGAACCAAGCGAGACCCCCGACTACGACGTGGCTCGCCACATCGAGGCCCTGCATGCTCACGGCGTCAGCGTCGACCACGTGATTTATGACCCGGCCGGCATGGAGCCAGGCAATCTCGACCGCTTCAGCGCCGACCTCACCCCTCGGCCGGCGGCGTTGGCCGGAGCCAACGGCCTGGTGCACGACCCCGAACTTCTGGCCCGGGCTCTCTCCGAAATCCATTGATCGGCCGCGACCCGGTTACGGTGGTAGGTAGGAAAAAGGGAGTCATCGCACCGACGGGCTGAGCCCCGCCGTTCGCCAGCGGCTCCCACCATGCTGTAGCGCCCACTGCGCTCGAGAAGAAGAACCCCAAGGAGAACCCCTTCACCATGACCATTCGCGTTGGCATCAATGGATTCGGCCGCATCGGCCGAAACTTCTTCCGGGCCGCCAAGCAACAGGGCGCCG
>CALAML010000085.1 GCA_937925845.1 uncultured Acidimicrobiales bacterium
GGTCGGGTCCGAGCCGAGCAACCCATGCCGCAAAGATGGCACCAAAGATGATCTGTCCCTCGGCACCGATGTTCCACAGCCCCATCGAGCCGGCCACCGCCACTGCGAGCCCGGCCAGGCCAAGCGGCACGGCGCGGGTCAGCGTGGTGGATAGACCCCGCCACGACCCAAACGACGCTTCGAACATCCGCTGATACACATCGATCGGGCTGTGCCCTGACAGTGCCAGCAACACCGAGCCGGCGAGCAGAGCCACGACCAGGCCGACGAGGAAGGCCCGGATCTGGCCACCCCGCAGCGTGGTCTCACGCTTTTCAAACGCCAATGCCGCCGCCATTAGCGAGCGCCCCTCATGCCGCACCGGCCATGGCTGCGCCGACTTCGGCTCGGGTTACTTCGTCGGGATCGAACTCGGCCGCCACCGCTCCTTCGTGCATCACCAGCAACCGGTCGCTTAAGGCCAGCAGTTCCTCGAGGTCTTCAGAGATCAAAAGGATGCCAACCCCTTGGCGCGACTGTTCCACCAGGATCTCCTGGATGGCGGCCACACCCTGCACATCGAGGCCTCGGGTGGGCTGAGCGGCCACCAACACCTGGGGGGCTTCGGCCAACTCCCGCCCAACGAGTAGGCGTTGCAGATTGCCGCCGGAGAGGCCGGCCATCGGCGCTTCGAGTTGGCCGACCTTGACGTTGAACCGGTTGATCAGATCCTCGGTGCTGCGGGCGGCCGCGCCGCGGTCGATGAAGGGGCCGTTGCGGGCCCGCCGGTACGAGCGCATGATCGCGTTCTCGATCACGTTGAGCTTTGGAGCCAGGCCAACGCCAAGTCGATCCTCGGGCACATAGGCCAGCCCGGCCTGTTGGCGGGCCAGCGGTTCGGCGCTGGTGATGTCGGTTCCTGACAAGGTCACCTTGCCGCCATCGAGGCGTTCCAAACCGGCGATGGCATCGGCCAGGGGGCGTTGGCCGTTGCCAGCCACCCCCGCAACCCCAACGATCTCGCCCGCGCGCACCGTGAGCGAGACATCATCGACCACCGAGACGCCATGGGTGTCCACCATCCGGGCTCCCGCCACCTCCAATAGCGGCTCGCCGATCCCCTGGTCCACGATCAGCTCATCGGGGGCCGCTAATCCTCCTCGTTGGCGGCGGACCGACACTTCGGTGGCTTCGCCCACCATCAGCTCGGCCAGGCGCGCCCCATCGAGGGTTTCCACCGGAAGCGAGGCTGCGACTGTTGCTCCGCCACGCAGGACGGTGGCTTCGTCACAGAACTCGGTGACCTCATCGAGTTTGTGACTGATGAAGATAATCGATCGACCATCGGCGGCCATGGCTCCGACGATGTCGCCAAGCTCGGTGGCCTCCGCTGGGGTGAGTACCGCGGTTGGCTCATCGAGGATCAGCACCCGGGCGTTGCGCCAGAGCGCCTTGAGAATTTCGACCCGCTGGCGCTCCCCCATCGAGAGCTGCCACACCTCTTTAGCCGGTTCGGTGGCCAGGCCAAACTGCTCGGCAAGCGCGCCTACCGATTCCTCGATGCTTCGTTTGGCCAGCAGCCGTGGCGACTGCCCGAGGGCCACGTTCTCGGCGACGGTGAAGGTGGGAATCAGACGGAACTCCTGGTGCACCATCACCACACCGGCGGAGATAGCCGCCGCCGGACTGGCAAAACTCTGGTCGACGCCGTCGAGGCGAACCTGGCCTGATTCGGGGCGGTACACACCGGCCAACACGTTCATCAGCGTCGTTTTCCCGGCACCGTTCTCACCGAGCACCGCGTGTACGGTGCCCCGCCGAACCGCGAGGTTGGCTCCGGCGTTGGCGATCACGCCCGGAAATCGTTTCCAGATGTCGACTAGCTCAACTGCCAGTTCGCTCCCATCGCCGCTGGCAGGACCTTGAGACGAAGCCAGGCTCGACGCCTCAGCAGCCATCAACTTGCCTCGCCCGTCGTCGCTCGCGGGAAGTGCGGCTGACCTGATGCATCGAACGCCATCAGGCCGGCCGCCTTTCCCACGATCAGCGAAGTAGTGAGCGTGAGCTCAGCCTTCGACCGAGCCGATGACTCCTTGAACAAAGAAGCCCATACCCAACATGATTCCGTCGTTCATGGCGTCGCCAGCGGCACCGATGTCGTTGCCGAACGGATCCTGGAGGTCGACCAACAGGTTGCCGTCGGCATCGGTGATGGCGTTGCCGTCCTGATCGATGATCTCGGCGTCGAACACGTCAAACTCGCCGTTGACGATCTGGTCACGGACCTCTTTCATCTCGGCCGCGACCGGCGAGCTGTCGGGAATCTCGATGTCGACCGTGCCATCAGCGATGCCGCCCCAGAAAGACTCGGGGGTGAACGAGCCGTCCTGCACCGACGCAATGATGTCCGCGTAGTGGCCGCTCCAGTCCCAGACCGGGGCGGTGAGGTAGGAGTCGACCTGGGCCGACATGTCGGAGTGGTAACCGATGAAGGTGGCGCCGGCATCGGTGGCCACTTCGCCGGTCGCGGTCGAGTCCTGATGCATGGTGAGCACGTCGGCTCCGGCGTCGATCAGGGTCTGGGCGGAGTTGCCCTCAACGCCCGGGTCGAACCAGGTCGAGGTCCAATTGACTTCAACCTCCACGTCGGGGTTCACCCGCTGAGCGCCGAGAGTGAAGGCGTTGATGCCCCGAATCACCTCGGGGATCGGAAAGGCGGCGACGTAGCCGATTTTGTTGGATTCGGTGGCTGCGCCCGCCGCCATACCGGCGATGTAACGGGGCTGGTACATCCGGCCGAAGCTGTTGCCGAAGTTGGTGTCGTTCATCTTGAAGCCGGAGATGTGCTGGAAGATCACGTCGGGGTTTTCGGCGGCAAAAGTCTCGGTGGCATCCATGTAGCCGAACGAGGTGGTGAAGATGACGTTGAAGCCATCGTCGATGAACGTCTGCACCGCGTTGTCGAAGTCGGCACCACCTTCTTCGATGCTGTCGACAAAGGCGGTCTCAACACCGGTGGCCTCAGCGGCACCGAGGCGCCCCTGGTCGTGCATGAAGTTCCAGCCGGCATCGCCGATCGGAGCGACCATCACAAAAGCGGCCTTGACGTCGCCACCTCCCGCGGCGCCATCACCATCACCATCTTCGGCGTCGGAGCCTTCGGAACCATCGTCGTCGCCACTCTCGTCGGCCGATGTTTCTCCACCACCGCCGGCGTCATCGCTGGAGTCGCCGCAGGCGGCGGCCATCAGGGCGAAAATTGCCAGCAGGATCGCCAAAAGGCGAGCATTTCGTACCATGTGTAGTTCCCTCTCAGCGGGGCGGAGTGCTTCGAGCCGGAACCTTCCGAGTCGACAACACACGCTTTGGACCAGATCGGAAATCTACCGCCGGTCAACCGTCAGAGAAAATTGCCAGCGGGGCAAGAGCCGGTTTTGCCGTTTGTCGTGACATCATGTGGCGTTGTGACCACAGACCTGCTTCTCACCAATGCCCGGCATATCGCCACTGTGGACCCGAATCGCAACGAATTTCCCGGTGGCTGGCTGGCGATCAGCAACGGTTTGATCACTGCGATAGGTGACTCGACGACGCCGCCTCCAAGCGATGCCCAGCGGGTGGTGTCGGTAGATGGCTGCCTGATCACTCCGGGTTTGATCAACACCCACCATCACCTGTTCCAGAACCTCACTCGGGCCTATACCCCGATGACTTCGGCGCCGCTCTTTGGGTGGTTGCAAACGCTGTATCCGCTGTGGACTGCCAACATCGATGAGGAGGCGGAGTTTGTTGCCGCCTGGGTCGGGCTGGCGGAGCTGGCGCTGTCGGGTTGCACCACCTCGACCGACCACCACTATCTTCATCCGCCACGGGCCGGCGATCTCCTCGGCGCTGAGGTTCGGGCGGCCCAGGATCTCGGCCTGCGGTTTCACCCAACCTACGGTTCGATGAGCCTGTCGGTGAAGGATGGTGGTTTGCCGCCCGATGATGCGGTTCGCGATGAGGACGACATCCTGGCTGAGTCGCAGCGGGCCGTCGAGCGCCATCACGACCCGAGCCATGGCGCCATGACCCGAATCGCCCTGGCCCCGTGTTCGCCGTTCACGGTCACCCCGGATTTAATGCGCCGAACCGCCGAACTGGCCGAGCGGCTCGATGTCCGTCTGCACACCCACCTGGCGGAGAACTCAGAAGATGACGAGTTTGCCGTCGCCACCTTCGGTATGCGGCCGGTCGACCTCTATGAAGATGTTGGCTGGATGAGCGACCGCTCCTGGGGAGCGCACGTGGTCCGCCCGAATCCGGAGGAAGTCACCCGTCTCGGCACCGCCGGTGTTGGGGTGGCCCACTGCCCCAGCTCGAACATGATCCTTTCGTCGGGCATCGCCCCGGTGCTTGATCTCCGCCATGCTGGCTGTCCGGTGGGGTTGGGTGTCGATGGTTCATCATCGGCCGACAGCGGATCATTGTGGCAGGAGGCCCGTCTCTCGATGCTGCAGGGCAAGCTCGTGTCCGGTGCCGATGCCATGACCGCCAGAACCGCGCTGGAGGTTGCGACCCGCGGCGGCGCCGGCTGTCTGGGTCGAGAGGGCGAACTGGGCGAGCTGAGTGTGGGCGCGGTGGCCGACGTCGCGGTGTGGCAACTCGAGGGACCCACCTTCGCCGGAGTGATTGATGATCCGGTCGAGGGGTGGCTGCGCTGTGGCCCCACCGCGGCCCACCACACCATCGTCAACGGCAAATTTGTGGTGGAGAACGGCGAGCTGGTGAGCTCCGACCTCAGCGAACGGCTCGCGGATCACGGCCGCATCGCTCGACGCTTCCAGCCCCAGCCCTAGCGAACGCGAAACAGAGCGACGCTGCTGCGCGCCGCATGACTGCCGCTGAACTCGCCGTAGATCTCAACCTTCTCGATGGTGGGCATGGCGATGATCCGGCCGGCGTCTACAGCATCGGACAGCCACTGCTCGAAACCGCGCTCGACGTAGAAGTCTTCGTTGATACCGATGGCGGCCAGTGCGTTCGGCGCCGCGATTCGGATCAGTTCGTCGAGCGCCTCAGGTCCGAGGTGGCCGTGGGTGAACGCACCAGTGCTGATGATGCCGCCGTAGGTGTCGTCGGCGATGTCGACGCGGGTGGTCAGATCGACCTCGATCAGCGACCGATAGGCTGGCTGGCCCGATGCTCCCTGCTTTGTCGCCGCCACCGCCAACATTTCCGGGCTGATGTCGAGGCCATCGACCAATGCCTCGCCCAGGTCGACCAGAGCCACACCCACCAGTCCGGTGCCACATCCGACATCGGCTACTACGGCACTACCGGCCGCACCGCTGGCGCCGCCTGCTTCGACGAACAACCGAGCCACGTTCTGGTGGTAGACGTAGCCGGTTGCGGCAATAAAGTCCTCGTCGTAGGTGTCGGCCCAGTCGGCATAGAGTCCGCGGCTATCGTCGGGCGTCTCCACCGAGTAAGCCCGCCGCAACAGCGCGTTGGCCTCATCGTCGCTCCCTGAGTCTTTGCCCTCCGCGTTCATGGCACGGTCATATCACGGCTTTAGTTGCAATGCGTCAACGAGGGGATCGGGTCTGGGGCCGGCGGCGATCCCAATTCGTGTCGCACTCGGCTCCCCGCACCTCCCGGACTCCTGGCGGTGGACCGGTTGCAACCAGCGTCGGTATCGCCCCTATCAGGTTTCGAGCTCGTGGAGGTGGGTGGCTCGAAGATAGGTGAACGCCACTGCGGCGAAGGCCCCGGCGGCGCAGAAGGTGAGGGTGTTGGCGGTGCCGATCTGGGTGGCCAGTAGACCGAGTGCCAGGGCTCCAACCGGCGTGAGTCCGCCCTGCACGATGGTGTAGAACCCCATGACCCGCCCCATGAGTTCCGGTGGCGTGTTGGCTTGGATCAGGCTCTGATTCATGTTGATAAAGAAGCCGCCGGCCAGCCCAAGGATCAGGGTGAGCACAATGAGGTGCCAGTACTCGGTGGCCCGCCCCATCAGCGACAACGTGATGGTGCCGATCATCATGGCCCGCAGAAATAGCGTGCCCTTGTTGGGCAGGTCGCCGAGGCGCATCACCACCAGCGATGACGAAGCCAGGCCGATGCCGACCATGGCCAACAGCAGCCCGGCATCGCCAGGATCGCGGCCGAGCTCTTCTTTCACGAAGGCCTGCAGGGTCACAAACATCAGCGCGTTCATCACAAACCCGGCCAGCCCCAACATGGCAAACAACACCCGCAGTGCCGGTTCGCCAGCCACGAATCGAAACCCCTGGCTAATCGCTTCGCGCATGGTGACCGAGTCGGCGTCGGTGGGTGTCCGTGTCGGCGGTCGCATCGGGATAAGCAGCGCGATGCCAACTGCCGACAACAGGCCCAGGTACCAGAAGGTGCCGTCAAACCCGAAGCGGTTGCCGACCAGCTGGGCGGAGTAGGACCCCACCACCAGTGACAGGGTCATCGCTACCGCGCTCAAAGCGATACCGGGGAGGAGCAGGCGTCGCGGCAACAGCTCGGGCACAAGGGATGTTCGAACCGGTGACCCAACCGCTGTCACCGCGCCGCTGGCCAGAGCCGACACCACGATCAGGCCGAGCGAGAGGTTGTCGGTGGCGATCATGAACGCGGTGATCGCCATCACCACCATGGTCCCGGCTTGGCTGGCCATCAGCATTAACCGCCGGTTGAGGCGGTCGGCCCAAACTCCCGCAGGCAGCAATAGAAAGATTCCGGGAACACCAAGCAGGAAAACCACAAACCCCTGCGTCGCCTCGCTTCCGTCGAGCCCCTCGAGCGCGACCCAGCCGTACACAAACCGCAATGCGTTGGCCACCAGGGCAAAGGTCAGCGAGTTGAACCAGAGGTAGCGAAAGGCGGGCACCGCTAGCGGATTCTGCGGTCCGTCCAGCTCTCCTCGAGTCGACTCGTTCTCGACCGGGGCCATCTCAGGCGGACCAGCAACGTCGTCTTCGGGAAAGGGTTCTGTCGCCTTCACCGCATCAGGCGCGCCAAGCGGGGGCCTCTCGGCGGAGTTCGACACCACCCCCACGCTACAGCCGATGACGGAACCTGGCTTGACCAGTCTCTGGGAGTCTCATTGCCGTAGCCGGCACGAACGCCCAAGCAGTCGTGATATCAGCCAGACTGATGGGGTGAGCACCTACACCGAAGACCATGACCTGTTTCGTTCCAGCTTTCGCACCTTTGTGGAGCGGGAACTGGCTCCGGACTATTTGAAGTGGGAAGCGGAAGGCATCGCGCCCCGGTCGATCTTCGCCGAGGCTGGGCGCCACGGTTTTCTAGGCATGGCCATCGCTGAGGAGTTCGGCGGCGGCGGCACCGACGATTTCCGCTTTAACGCGGTGATTGCTGAGGAACTTGCTGCGGCTGGCATTGGCGGGGCTGGGCTGGGTCTCACCCTGCACAACGACATCACCACGCCGTACTTCATCGAGTACTGCAACGAGGAGCAGTCAGAGCGTTGGTTGCCCGGCATCGCCTCGGGCGAACTCGTTACCGCTATCGCCATGACCGAACCTGAGATCGGTTCCGACCTCGCATCGATGCGAACCAGCGCCGTCCGCGACGGTGACGAGTACGTGATCAACGGGGCCAAGACGTTTATCACCAACGGCATCAACGCCGATTTGGTGATCGTGGCCGCCATGACCGACCCGGGCTCACGCCATACCGGTATGAGCCTGATCGTGGTCGAGAGAGGCACCGAGGGTTTCGAGCGGGGCCGCAACCTGGAAAAGATCGGCATGCACAGCCAGGACACCGCCGAACTGTTCTTTGCCGACGTTCGGGTACCGGTGGCCAACCGCTTGGGCGACGAGAACAAGGGCTTCGAATACCTCACCTTTAACTTGGCTCAGGAGCGGTTGTCGATCGGCGTCACCGGTGTGGCCTCGGCCCGGGCCGCATTGGACTGGACCGTCGACTACGTCAAGGAGCGCACCGCCTTCGGCAAGCCGGTGTCGAGCTTTCAGAACACCAAGTTTGTCCTCGCCGAGGTCAAGACCGAGGTAGAGGTGGCTCAGGCCTTCATCGACTCGTGTGTGCTGAAGCTGACGCGGGGCGAGTTGAGCTCGGCCGAAGCGGCGATGGCCAAGTACTGGGGCTCAGAGCTGCAGAAGTCGGCAACCGATCGTTGCCTGCAGCTCTTCGGCGGCTACGGCTACATGGCCGAGTACCCGATCGCCCGGGCCTACGTCGATGCCCGCGTCACCACCATCTATGGCGGCACCTCCGAGATCATGAAGTCCATCATCTCCAAATCAATGGATCTCTAGAAAGACTTCCCCTGCAGTAAAAGTTTGTAGTTTTCGGGGTCTGACCCCGAAAACTACAAACTTTTGTTGGGGTCTGGTCCCTCGTCCCGGCCTATATTTGTCGCAGTCTGCTACACCTAGACGCACCGACATCAGCACAACACCAGCAACGAGGAGCACATGTGGCCGGGTATCTCGAGGGCAAGAACATAGCGATCACCGGGGCTGGCAACGGCATCGGAAGAGCTACGGCGCTGGCAGCGGCGGCGGAGGGGGCCAACGTTCTGGTCGCCGACTACGGCGTGGAGATGGATGGCTCCGACCCCACCAGTGATGTTGCTGATGCCGTGGTGGCCGAGATCACTGAGGCCGGTGGTACCGCGCTGGCTATCGCCGGCGACGTCTCTAAGATGGAGGTCGGCAAGCAGATCGTGTCCACCTGCATCGACACCTGGGGCTCGGTCGACGGTGTGGTCTGTGTGGCCGGAAACCTTCGAGAGAAGATGCTCTTTAACATGAGCGAGGACGAGTGGGACGCGGTCATCGCCGTGCACCTCAAGGGCCACTTCACCCTTTACCGCCATGCCTTGGCCGCGATGCGCAAGCAGGAGACCGGTGGTGCCATCGTCGGCTTTACTTCCGGAGCGTTTCAGGGCTCGACGGCCCAGGCCAACTACTCGGCGGCGAAAGGTGGCATCGTCAGCCTTACCAAATCCACCGCACTCACTGCGGCCAGCCTGATGATGCGCGGCGGCGGCAAACCGCCGATCAGTGCCAACTGCATCGCCCCGGTGGCCCGCACCCGCATGAGTGAGAACGTGCCCTTCGGCATCGATATGGGTGTGGCCGAAGACGTCGCCCCGATGGCGCTGTATCTCCTCTCTGATGCCGCCCGCCACATCAACGGCCAGATCTACACCGCCAACGGCCCCCATATTGCGGTGTGGAGCCAGCCGGTTGAGATCCGCACCATGGATGCGCCGAACGGTCGGTGGACCCCGCAGGAAATCGAGGCTGCGCTTCCGGACCAGCTCGGTATCGAGAAACTCACCTTTATCGAGGCATTGGAGCAGCGCATGGCCGAGATGGAAGCCAAGAAGGCTGAAGAGGAAGCTGCGGGCGAGGGCTCGTGAGCCCGACCGATCCCCCGCCGTACCCGCCGGCCCACGGTCTGCTCGAGGGTCGCAAGGTGGTGGTCACCGCCGCCGCCGGCACGGGTATTGGTTTTGCCGCCGCCAAACGCTGCATCGAGGAGGGCGCCGAGGTGGTGATTTCCGATATTCACGAGCGGCGCCTCGGCGAGGCGGCCGATCGGATTGAGGAAGAGCTGAACCAGCGGCCCACCACCGCCCTGTGCAACGTCACCAGCGAGGACGACATCACCGCGCTGTTTGACACCGCCATCGCCGAGATGGGCCACGTTGATGTGTTGATCAACAATGCCGGTCTCGGCGGCGAGGTACCTCTGGTCGACATGAGCGATGAGCAGTGGTCGGTGGTGCTTGATGTCACGTTAAACGGCACCATGCGGGCCACCCGCGCCGCCATGCGCCATATGATGCCGCGCCGTTCCGGGGTGATCGTCAACAACGCCTCCGTGGTTGGCTGGCGGGCTCAGGCCGGGCAGTGCCACTACGCCGCGGCCAAGGCCGGGGTGATGGCCCTCACCCGATGTGCCGCCATCGAAGCCGCCGAAGCCGGGGTGCGAATCAACGCGGTGTCGCCGAGCCTGGCCATGCATCCATTCCTGGCCAAGGTTTCGAGCCAGGAGTTCCTCGACGGTTTGGCCGAGAAGGAAGCATTCGGACGGGGTGCCGAACCATGGGAGAT
>CALAML010000086.1 GCA_937925845.1 uncultured Acidimicrobiales bacterium
TCAGCCCCGAGCGAACTCGAGATCTGATCCAACTCAGTTCCGGTACCCAGGTGATCCAGCAACTGTTCAAACATTTCGGACATGACGACTCCGTATCGATTGGACGTATGAGCTGTCCCACTCTACGTCGTCCAGCCCGACCACCGTTTACCCACATCGGCATAGAGGCTCCACCCGCTCAACCGAGCGCCGGCCCAAAACGAACTCTGACGGCTCATCGCAACTAAGGCGAATCACCGTCAGAACCCAAAGCTCCAGTTTCGGAACCGATCTCAAGATTTGTGACGCCCAGCGCGCCAAAAACAGCGCGCTAGCCGTCACAAATCTTGGTTGTGGGTGCTACTCGACTTCCCAGGTCGCTCCGGAAGACAGGAGCGAGGCCAGGTCGTTGTGGCCTGAGCTGGAACCGGTTACCGGCATGTAGACCGGACGCTCGATGGCGCGGAACACACCGACCGGGGTCGGCTCACTCGGACCCGCGGCAAGGCGGGACAACGCAAAAGCGAGGCCGGGATCGGTGCGGGCCTCATCGTGCACCAACAGTCCATCGGTGCCGCCGGTGGCGTCGACGATCTCCAGCGAGCCGTCGTTCTTCATGGCCACGCCCCGCTCCGAACCTTCGGAACCAAAGACGATCGGCTCACCGTGAGTGAGGTTGATCATCATGTCATCGCGGTTGGCCTTTTTGGTGATGGTCTCGAAGGCACCATCGTTAAACACGTTGCAGTTCTGGTAGATCTCCACCAGCGCCGCACCCGGATGGGCGTGGGCCCGAGCAAAGGTGGCCTGCATGTGCTTACGGTCCATGTCGTGGGTGCGGGCCACAAACGAAGCCTCGGCTCCGAGGGCAAGGCTCACCGGGTTAAAGGGCTGATCCACACTGCCGAACGGCGTGCTCTTGGTGATCTTGCCTACCTCGGACGTGGGTGAGTACTGGCCCTTGGTGAGGCCGTAGATCTGGTTGTTGAACAACAACAGGTTCAGGTTCACGTTTCGGCGCAGGGCGTGGATCAAATGGTTGCCGCCGATCGACAGGAAGTCGCCGTCGCCACCGATCACCCACACATCCAGGTCGGGCCGCGCCAGCGCCAAACCGGTGGCGATCGCGGGCGCCCGGCCGTGGATGCTGTGCATGCCATAGGTGTTCATGTAGTACGGGAAACGGGCGGCACAGCCGATGCCGGAGATGAACACGGTGTTCTCTCGACGCACCCCGAGATCGGGAAGCATCATCTGCACCGCGGCGAGGATGCCATAGTCACCACAACCGGGGCACCAGCGCACCTCCTGATCGGTGGACCAGTCCTTGCGAGTGGTTTCTGGAGCGGGAGCGGTATCAGTCATTAAACGCCTCCTTGATCTCGGCTTCGAGTTCGCTCGAGGTGAAGGGGATGCCCATCACCTTGGTAATCGCCTTGGCATCGACCAGGAAGTCGGACCGAAGCATCCGAGACAACTGGCCCATGTTCATCTCCGGAACCAGTACCCGGTCGAACTGGCCGAGCACCTCGCCGAGGTTGGCGGGGAAAGGGTTCAGGTGGTGCAGGTGGACGCGAGCCACCTTGTGACCCTGGCTACGCACCGAGGAGACGGCATCGGTGATGGCGCCCCAGGTGGACCCCCAACCGACCACCAGCACGTCGGCGTCGGCATCGCCTTCCACCTCGGCGGGCGGGATATCTTTGGCGATGCCGTCGATCTTGTCCTGGCGGATCTGCACCATCTTTTGATGGTTGGCCGGGTCGTAGCTGATGTTGCCGGTGCCGTCCTCCTTTTCGATACCACCAACGCGGTGCATTAGTCCGGGAGTGCCGGGCACGGCCCACGGTCGGGCCAGCGTCTCGGGATCTCGCAGGTAGGGCCAGAACTCCGGGTTGCCATCGGCATCGGTGTGATTGAACTCGGTGGCGTGTTCGATCTCGATTTCCGGCAGCGAGGCCACATCGGGCAACAGCCATGGCTCGGACCCGTTGGCCAGGTAGCCGTCGGACAACAAGATGACCGGCGTGCGGTACTTCAACGCGATCCGACAGGCCTCGATAGCAGCGAAGAAACACTGCGACGGACTCGACGCGGCCACGATCGGCATCGGCGACTCGCCGTGGCGGCCGTGCATGGCCATCATCAGATCGGAGGCTTCCGTTTTGGTCGGTAGCCCGGTCGAGGGACCGCCACGCTGGATGTCGACGATCACCAGCGGGAGTTCGAGGCTGACCGCGAGGCCAATGGTCTCGCCCTTTAGCGCAACACCGGGACCGGAGGTGGTGGTGACCGCCAGGTGACCACCAAAGGCGGCGCCCAACGCGGAGCCGACGCCGGCGATCTCGTCCTCGGCCTGCAGCGTCCGCACGCCAAGCTGAGGATGCTTCGACAGCTCGTGCAGAATGTCGCTGGCCGGCGTGATCGGATAACCCCCCAGGAAGACCTCCAACCCGGAGAGCTGTCCTGCGGCGATCAAGCCCCACGACAACGCGGTGTTGCCGTTGATGTTGGTGTAGGTGCCGCCGGCCAACTCCGCCGGCTTCACCGTGTAGGCGTGGTCAAACAACTCCGCCGTTTCACCAAACGCATGACCGGCTTTGAAAGCGGTCACGTTGGCGGCGATGACCTTCTCTTTCCCGGCGAACTTTTCACCGATCCAGTCCAAGGTCGGCTCGGCGGGACGGCTGTACATCCACGAAAGCAGACCGAGCGCAAAGAAGTTCTTTGACCGCTCAGCGTCACGGGGCTTCACGCCGAGGTCGGCCACCGACTCTTTCGTGAGCATGGTCATTGGCACCTGATAGACGGTGAAGTCGGCGAGCGTGTCGTCCTCGAGCGGGTTCGACTCGTATCCGGCCTTTTCGAGGTTGCGCTCTTCAAAGGCATCGGAGTTGATGATGCACGTGCCGCCGGAACGCAGATGGTGCAGATCCGACTTGAGCGCCGCCGGGTTCATGGCCACCAACACATCGGCCTGGTCGCCGGGCGTGGAAATCTCCTGAGCGGAAATGTGCACCTGGAACGCAGAAACCCCGGCGAGAGTGCCCGCCGGGGCCCGAATCTCCGCCGGGAAATCCGGCAGGGTTGAAAGGTCGTTGCCAAACATGGCACTCGCACTGGTGAACCGATCACCGGTCAACTGCATCCCGTCGCCGGAATCACCGGCAAACCGAATGATGACCCGGTCCAGATCGACCGGTTCCATGGCTTCACTCACGGGGAACCCCCAGGGTTGTCGTGGCCTCGCTGATGTGTATGTGATGCGGCCGCCAAGCCGCTGACCCCTCCCCCGAACAAATACCGAGTAGCTACGCAGCAACAACCTTGCGCTTACCCGGCCCACCCGGTGGAGTCGGCACTGACATCCAATGTAGCCGCCTCGTGTGCCACCAGACACAGCTCAGGCATGCTTCACAACCCTTTATGAAACCGCCGACGCCGGTCCCGGCACCTCATGAACCAACCCGCAGCGACCGACAGGGTATTGTGGCTGCGGCCACGACCAGCGTTTAACCCTTCTGAAGAACCCTTTCGACGGATAGTGTTAGCGCAGCCCAGGATGATGGGCTCGCCTACCAGAGGACCCGAACATGTTCGCCTACATCGATCCTGCCACCGGAAGCATCATTATCGGAGCAGTCGCGGCGGGCGGAGCCGGCGTTGCAGCCGCAGCCGCCTCGGGTAAGGCCCGGCTCAAGTCCGTCTTCCGTCGAGGCAAGTCGGACGACAACTTCGACGACGCGGATGCCTACGACGCCGAGGCCATCGACGATGACGACGACAGTTACTTCGAAGACACCGTTGTTGACGATGTCACCGTTGACGACTCCCTCGATGATGAGAGCGACTCCCGCGAGTCGGCTGACGCCTGATCGCCCCATTGTCGTCCCCACGACCCAGCCCGGCGGGAGCAGCTGACCCAGGCTCCTACCGTGACCCCGACAGCTCGATCTTCTACAGCGACGGTCGCGTCTGGCGAGGCTTGAGCGCGACGGGGCTTGAGGACTGGAACCGGCTGTCGAAAACCGGCTTCCACGACCGCTTGGTCAAGGAAGGCAAGCTGGTGGAGACGTGGGACACAGCGCAACCCACCAAGGGGCACTACGCATCGCCGCGAGGCAAGCGATGGGCCGCAGTTGTTGAGCATCGCCCCATCCCCTTTGTGAGCTACCCCTATGAGTGGTCGTTCTCCATGCTTCGTGATGCCGCGCTCTGCCAGCTCGATGTGCTGTTGGCGGCGTTGGATGAAGACATGACCCTCAAGGACGGCACCGCCTTCAACGTGACCTTCACGGGATGCCAGCCCAGCTTTATCGACATCGGCTCGTTCGAAGAAGCCTCGGGACCATGGCCGGGCTACCGACAGTTCTGCCAAACCATGTTGTTCCCGCTGATGATCCAGGCCCACCTCGGGATCGCCTTCCAACCGCTGCTGCGAGGCTCACTCGACGGGTTGAGCCCGACCGACGTGTCGGCCATGTTCGGAGGTCGGCGCCGGTTCAAACCCGGCGTGCTCACCAACGTCACCCTTCATGCCCTCGCCGACCGCAAGGTCACCTCCGACAGCCAGCAGATGAACGCCCGCTTCGAGTCGGCGGGCCTCGGCGCCAACCTGGCCTCGGCCACCGCCCGCAAGCTCCACAAAATCGTCAGCGACCTCTCCCTCGACGTCGACACCTCGACCTGGGTCGACTACCGCAACACCTGCAGCTACACCTCGGCCGATGCCGAAGCCAAGCGCCGCTTTGTGGCCGCGGTGGCCCAGGACCACGCCGGCGGCACCATCGTCGACCTCGGAGCCAACGATGGCGCCTTCTCGCGCCTGGTCGCGGAACAGGCCGGCTATGTCATCGCCGTCGACTTCGACCACCTGACCATCGATCGGCTCTACCAGGAGCTGCGAACCGAAGGCATCGACAACGTCCTCCCCCTGGTGATGGACCTGGTGGATGCCTCCCCGGGCCTGGGTTGGCGGGGTAGGGAACGGGCCTCCTTCGAAGCTCGCACCAACGCCGACCTGGTGCTGAGCCTGGCGCTGGTGCACCACCTCGCTATCTCCGCCAATGTCCCGCTACCGATGCTGATTGACTGGCTGGCCGACTTCGGGGCCGAAACCGTGGTGGAGTTTGTCCACCGAGACGACCCGATGACCATCAAGTTGCTGGCCCAAAAACCCGCTGGCCTCTTCGACGACTACAACCTGGAGAACTTCACCCGGCTGCTGGGCGAACGCTTCGACATCGTGGCCACCGAAAGCCTGCCCGGCAACACCCGCACCCTCTTCCACGCCCGACCCCGCACCTAACAGCCACCGCCAGTGGAGCTACAGCTCGCCGAGCTGATACTCCGTAATGGTGCCATCGGCGTCGAGGCGAGCAATCCGAAGGTTGAGTGGTTTGCCGACGAGACGGGTCGGCAAGAGAGTGGCGAAGGTGCCGTCCTGCAGTGGTGCCCGCGCCATCGGTGAAACGGCGATGACCTCGTCGTTGGCGGCCACAACAACCACGGCATCGTCGCCAAAGGATTCGCGCTGCTCTTCCGGAACCAGGCCGGTCACCATGCCGTAGGGCGCGGTGGCCGTGGGTGGCTCGGCGAGCGCCGAAAGCACATCGACTTCAAGCATCGGCGCATCCGCCGACGGACCGTTTCCGCCAAAGGCATCATCCGGATCGAGGCCGACCAACTCGGCACCGCGCGAAGATTGATAGAGCGGGCTCACTGCGTCGTCGGTGCGACCCAACGGCGGAGCAAGCCCCTCGACAACGCGTTGCCACTCATCGTCGAGTGAGAACTCAATGATCCCCCGTGAACTGGTGGACTGGGCGCTTTCGTAGTCGTAGATCAGCCGGGTGTCGCCGCGATCGTCCGGCTCGTCGCCGAGGAGCGAGACCCCGTCGGCGTCCCAGGGCAGCTCGACGCCAAGTACATCAGCGATGGTCGGCACGATGTCGACGGTGGTGGCGTTGGCGTCACTCACCTCGCCCTCGATCTGACCCGGCAGCTTGATCAGCATCGGCACAAACGCCACATCGGGCAGGGTCTCTTCGAGCACAACCCGTTGGTTCTGACCAGGCAGGAACGACACTCCATGATCCGCGGTCAACACCACCATCGCGTCATCGAACTGATCGGACTCTTTCAGCTTGTTCATGATCAGCCCAACCAGCCGATCGGAGTAGCTGGCCTGGGCCAAATGCCGTTGGCGGTGCACCGACATCAACCAATCGGTCGTTGGCAGGATGTTCATCCGCTCGGGGATGGCGTAAAGCGTGCCGTCCTCGAGGTAGGTCCACGGCTGATGGGGCAACACCAGGTGCAGAAAGAAGAGACCCGGATCAGAACTTGGACCGATGGCATCGACGAAGTCGACATGGCGCAGCGGCTGGGCGTCGGCCTGAATACGGAAGAAGCGGTCATAGGCGTTGGCTTCCTCATCGAGTTCCACCACCGCGCCGTTCGGAGGCAGCGACTCGCCGGACACCCGCTCCTCCTCGAACTCATCGAGCCCAACCTCGGTACGGTCCGCTGGCAGCACCCGGGCCCGCCACAGGCGGAATGCCTCGGACACCATCGACCCCCACTCGGCTTTCAACTCGGGCGGCTCCGGCACCTCACCGTCGACCGGCGGGGCCAGCGGCACGCTGCCCGAACACACGGCAAAACCACAAAGCTTGGTCAGCGACTCGCTCACCGTCAGATGATGAGAACCCGCGAGCAGCGAGAAGAGATTTTCCGGGTGATCGGTCCACAGCGGCTCGCCCTCGGGCTCGTTGCCGGTCAGCATCGACGGCACCGCGGTGCGGGTGAACGGCGACACCGATGTGGCGGTGCGATACCAGGTGGATTGACCAGCCAACTCGGCGATGTTGGGGTAGCGGACGGCGTCGATCCGGCCCTCCGAGTCGAGCATCGATCGGGTAGGGAGCTCGTCGAGGATCAGGTAGACGATCGAGGGCGGGGGCTCAGCGAAATCGACCTCAGCGGCAACCTGTTCAGGAGCGGTCAGCGTTTCGCCGACCGACGACAGGAAAAATCCAGCACCGACGGCCAACGGCACCACAGCCAGGAAACTCAGCCAACGCTGCATGAAGGCCGAGCGCAGGTAAGCGGCGAAGGCCAAGCCCCCCACCACCAAACCGACGCCAGCCACCGCCGCCAAACCCCCGACACCGACCGCTTTGGCCACCAGAAACCCGGCCCCGGCGATCAGCAGCGCCACCGACCCGAGGTGCACGGCGCGCCCGGCCCCACGCCCCGCGAAACGATGTACGACCACGTCGAAGAGCCACATCAGCATCGGGGGCACGATCAACAGAGCCGCAACAAACAGGGCGATGTTCCAGCCAGCAAACCCCCGGCCCCGCCAGGTGGAGAGGCTTCGACCCAACAGGTCAAGCACCGGCTGGGCCACCACAAAGCCGGTCAGGCCGAATAGCACCGCCAAGCGGGCTCCGGCGCCGGGAAACGGTCGACCCTCAGTCGTTGCGTTTTGGTCTGGGTCATCTTGGTCGGGGTCATCAGTTGGTCGGCTGCCCGCCGACGGCCCGCTCTTCGACCCATGCTCTTCCACCTGCGAGAGGTTAGCGGGCGGGAACCCCATCCTGAACGACACCCCATCAACCACACCGTCAACCGAAGTGGCCCCAACTCCGACCCGTTCGGACTCTTTACGCGCCTGTGGTTGGGCCTCGGCATCGCCGAGGGTGGCCCCACGGGTAGCCTGAGCCGATGACCCATCCCCCGGCCCCGCCACCACCGAACAAGTCCTCCGAGGCGGATGGCAACGGTGGGGATCCGGGCGATTCGGCCGTGTCCGCTGCAGGGCTGGCACCGCTGGCTCTGCGAGCCGCCGAAGAGGCAGCGAACCTCGTCCGGGCCGCCACCGCCAGCGGACGCCTCGTGGCCAACACCAAGAGCTCGACCACCGACCTGGTCACCGCCACCGACAAAGCCAGCGAAGAGTTGCTCGTGGAGATCCTGCTCAGCGCACGGCCGGACGATGGCGTCTTTGGCGAAGAAGGCTCCTCGATCGAGGGCACCTCCGGAGTGCGATGGATCCTCGACCCGATCGATGGCACCACCAACTTTGTCTACGACCACCCCGGCTACTCGGTTTCGGTCGCGGCAGAAATCGACGGAACGATCGCCGTTGGGGTGGTGGTCGACATCGTCGGCGACGACATCTACCACGCCACGATCGGCGGAGGCGCGTTCCGCAACGACACCCCGATACGGGTCGGATCGGCCGAGGATCTGGCCCGGTCGGTGGTGGCCACCGGCTTCAACTACCGAACCGAGGTGCGGGTCCACCAGGCCCAGGTACTGGCCACCCTGTTGCCCGAGCTGGCCGACTTCCGGCGCATGGGATCATGCGCCATGGACCTCTGCTCGGTGGCCTCAGGACGAGTCGACGCCTACTTCGAGCGCGGCGTCCAGCCCTGGGACCACGCCGCCGGAGCACTGATCGCCCGCGAAGCTGGCGCCGTGGTGGCCAACCTTCGCGACGGCGACCCCGACAACTTCATGTGCCTGGCCGCCAACCCAACCATCTTTGGCCAACTTCGCAGCCGCCTTGTCGACCTTGAAGCCGACGTCACTCTCGCCTAGGCGCCACCAGTACCTTCTAGAGCTTCTTGGACACTCAGTGGGACTTCCCGCGACACCGTACGGTACGTCGATGGTTGAGACTGACATCTCTTCGTCACAGAGTTGTCGTCACATCGACACCGGCTCAGCTCGCCTTTGTATCGAATTGCGTCCAAGCTTAAAGGGTGTCGAGCCAGCCCGATTTTGCCGTGAGCCCCGAGCCGGAACTTGATGGCCCGGTCGCGCCCACCGCGGCTCTCGCCGACACTGCGGCTAACGACACCGAGGCTCTTGCCGAGCCTGCGGCTACCGACACTGCCGCCAGTGCCGGTCCCAGCGGACCGCAGGTGGTGGTCGCTCTCCAGGACGACGACACCCTCCAGATCGACCTCGCTGGCGTTCTTGACGATGACACCGGTCGCCAACTCCTCGACATTCTCAATCGGAGCGTGGTTGACGGAGTACGGCGGGTGGCCATCGATCTGCGCCATGTCGACGATGTCACCGAGGAGGGCGCGTTGGCCCTGGCTGAGTGCCGAAGCCTCGGTCGTCGCTTCAGTGATGGCCTGCACTACCGATCAGACTCTGGCCCGGGACGGGTAGCTCTGATGGCCGCACTCGCCGACCTTTCCGCCGACGACGACCTGGCCTGACCCGGCCACCTCGGGCCTTTCTGGCCAAATTTCACACATCGACAGGAATATGAGGCACCATGTCCGGTGTGGGAACACGAATCCTGACCGTTGAAGATGACGAACGAATCCGCACCGCGGTGCGAATGGCCCTCGAAGATGAGGGTTGGCTCGTCGACGAAGCAGAAACCGGCGAAGTGGCGCTCGACCAGTTTTCCCGCGAACCAGCTGATGTGGTGCTGATCGACATCATGTTGCCCGGCATGGACGGCTTCGAGGTATGCCGGTCGATTCGCCGAGCCAGCAGCGATGTCCCGATCGTGATGGTGACCGCTCGCGTCGATACCCACGATGTGGTTGCAGGCCTTGAGGCCGGAGCCGACGACTACCTCACCAAACCCTTCGCCCCGAAAGAACTCTCCGCCCGCATCCGCGCCCTGCTGCGTCGGGCGCGAGCAGCCGAGCCCGGCAAAACCCACCTACGCTTCGGCGACCTGGAAATCATTCCCGAAGAGGGCGTGGTGACCAAAGCCGGCGAAACGGTGCACCTGACCAAGACCGAGTTTCGACTGCTGGTGGAGCTGGCATCGAGCCCGGGACGGGTGTTTTCCCGTGAAGTGCTCCTGGAGCGGGTATGGGGTTACGGCTACTTCGGCGATGGCCGACTCGTCGATGTCCACATCCGCCGTCTGCGCACGAAAGTCGAAGCCGATCCCGCTGACCCCCGCCATGTGGTTACCGTTAGGGGTCTTGGGTACAAGCTCCAGGCCTAAGTGGGCCACGAACAATCTGATGCCGGCACGAGGATTCCGACCCACCTTGCCCGGTGACGCAGCGCCTGACCGGCGCGCCCCGAATGTGGTGTCGGTAGGGCTGACCCAATGAGCACGGCAACTCCGATCGACAAGATCGATCCGGCCCGACGAGCGGTTGGCCGCTTCAGCCTTCGCACCCGGCTGATGACCATGTTTGCCCTCGGCGCGCTGCTCCTTTCGGCGCTGCTCGCGGTGCTGGCCTTTTCTCTGGTGCGCAACCGGCTGTTGGCCGAACGAGATGAGGGCTTCACCAACACCGCCTACCTCAACGCCAGCATCTTCCGCGAGCGCATCCCGGAAACCGCCGACCGGGAGACCCTCGACGTGGGCGCGGTGCTGGCCGACCTCCCCACACCGCAACGGTCACTGGTGTTTGTTTTTGATTCCCAGACCGGCGAATGGGACTCCAACACCACCGAACTGACCGCCAGCGATATCCCCCTCTCGATGCGCCAACGGGTCGGTGAAGGAGAGCCGACGCGGATGCGGTTCGCCACCGCCAACGACCCGTACCTCGGTGTGGCTATGCCGCTCGAGTCCCGCAACCTTCAGTACTTCGAAATGACCCCGCTCAACGACCTGGCCGAGACACTGCGGCTCCTCACCTTCGGCCTGCTCGGCGCCGGCACCATCACCACCGCCATGGGGTCACTCGTGGGCCTGTGGGCCACCCGTCGAATCCTTAGCCCGTTGGCCGAAGTAACCGAAGCGGCCACCGCCATCGCCGATGGCCAACTCGACACCCGCCTGCCTGAATCGAGAGACACCGACCTGCAACCGCTGGTGCAGTCCTTCAACGGGATGGTTGAGCGGCTGAGCTACCAGATCGAACGCGATGCCCGTTTTGCCTCCGAGGTGTCCCACGAGCTGCGGTCGCCGCTGATGACCCTCGCCGCTTCCTCCGCGGTACTCGAAGCCCGACGCGACGATCTACCCGAGCGAGCGCAGCAGGCACTCGACCTACTGGTGGACGACGTGGACCGCTTCCAACAATTGGTCGAGGACCTGTTGGAGATCAGCCGCTTCGACGTCGGCGCCCAGAAACTGGAACTCGACCGGGTAAACATCGCCGAACTGGTGATGCAGTCGCTCGAGTTCGCCTCAGAGCCCGACGTTGTGGTCGAAGTTGATTCGGCCGTGAGCGATCTCGATGTACGAGCCGACAAACGGCGCATCGTTCGAGTGATGGCCAACCTGATCGACAACGCCCGCAAGTACGCCGAGGGAGTCGAGACGGTGCGGGTAACCTCCGGTGGAGCCGACACTGTTTGTATCGCCGTCGAAGATGACGGACCCGGTGTACCCGAAGATGAGCGCCAGCAGATCTTCGACCGCTTCTCCCGCGGCCGCAGCGCCGGCCAGCGAGGCGGGGGTGACTCCGGAGTTGGTCTCGGCCTGTCGCTGGTAACCGAACACGTGAAGCTCCACGGCGGAACCGTCTGGTGCGAGCCGCGGCGCGACGATGGCACCGGTGCCCGGTTTGTGATCGAACTGCCGGTCCACCGAACCAAAGGCGAACCAGACCTTTCCTCAGAGCCAGCACTGGACGAACTGTCGGAGGTATCGGCGTGACCCGGGCGGCGAATCGGTTGGCGCCCTCGCGACGCCGAATACTCCGACCAGGCGGAACAGGCCGTACCGCCCTGGCCCTCATCGCCGTGCTCAGCCTCATCGCCGCAGCGTGTGGCATCCCCGAAGACGACAACGCCCGGCTTATCGCGGCCGGTCAGGAACCCTTTGACCCCGACCCCCCGCCATCGACCACCACCACGCTCCCCGAACAGCTCACCGAAGAAGTGACCTTCTGGCTGATTGAACAAACCGGCGAAACCGACAAGGTGCGACCGGTCATCCGCGAGATCGAGCGCGGCAGCGACGGCATCACCCTTCAGAAGACCATCGACGAACTCCTGCGGGTGACCAAGGCCGAAGACAACCCGGATGAAGAGACGCTCTTCACCGCCATCCCGGCCGGAACGATCCTGGCGTCACCGGTTGACTATCGCGAAGCGAACAATGTGGCGGTAATCAACCTCTCGGGCGCCCGCATCTCCGACCTGGCCGACAGTCGCACCATCGTGGAACAGATCTCGGCCCAACTGGTCTTTACCCTGTCCACTCTCAGCCTGAAGGACTTCGCCGATCGCGAAGAGATCGGACTGCGCCTCCAAATCGACGGCGAGAACCAGCGGGTGACCTCAACCGAGGTTGGCTCCGGTCCACCGGTACGCAAGAGCGACTACTGCCCCTACGACCCGGACATCGAGCTATGCGAAGAACCACCCCCGGTGACCCCTGAGACGCCGCCGAACACCCCTCAACCCAATCAGCCGACCAACCCCCAGCCCAACAACCCTCAGCCCAACAACCCTCAACCCAGCGCTCCTCAGAACCCGCCCAACAATGCTGAGGCCCCGAACAACCCCCAGAACCCGGCCGACACCCCCGGCAACCCGAACAACAGCCAGGGCGACGGTAACGCTGGGTCGACCCCGAACCAGCCGGCCGAGACTCCAACCTCGCGGCCGATCAGCGATCGAAACCCGCCCACGACCCCCCAGGGTCAAGCGAACAACCAGAATCAGCCACCGAACAACGGAAACTGATCCGATAATTCGCTCCGGCACTGTGCCTGACCATCCTCCACCCAGCGCAGGTCCACAACTACGGTGAACCAAGCGCGGGAGGTCCCTCAGTGGGCCCATGACCACTGTCTGATGTCTTGCCGCTGCATTTTTCGTTCCCGGTAGGCCGACCCGGCCAGATCGCCACTTCCAGATCGCCCAATGTCTTCCCAACTTCTCCGCCCCGTACCCGCAGCAGCACCGGATGAAGACGCGCCCAACGACGAGGGCCACGACGACATCCTGTTGTCGCTGTCGGGCCGGACACCATCGGCAACCACCTTCCCGGCGCTCCCCGGAACGCCCGGCCGAGGTTTGAGCTGGGCGGCACTCGCCCTGGCCCTCGCCATCCTCGCCCTGGCGGTGACCCTGGCCCAACTGGTCGGCAAACCGAGTATCGAAGAGACATTGGTCGACCGAGTTGAGACTCGACTCACCGAGGCCGGCGTGACCGATCTTGAGGTGCGCGCCGACGGGCGAAACGTCACCATCACCGGCCCCCAGGCCCGCAAGAGCGAGGCGTTTGTGGCCGAGACCGAAGGGGTACATTCCGTCACCGTCGAATCCACCGCTACCGAGGCGGCATCGGACCTCAACGAAACCGAGACAACAGAGACTGCGGACGAGGTGGGTCAGGCCCAACTTCGGCTGAACACCGGGGCTGACACCATCGTGCTCCAGGGCACCGTGCCCGATGAGGCGGCTCGAGATCTCGTAGCCCAAGCCGCTGGCACCGTCTTCAGCCGTGTCGAGGATCGCCTCGATATCGGCTCCGACGACGCTGATTGGACGCCGGGACTGATGGACGCCATCAGCGAACTTTCGAAGGTCACCAACGGTTCGCTGGTACTCGACGGCGATGTGGTCACCCTTGATGGGGCCGTCGTGGACGACGTCAGTCGCACCGAAATCGGCGATGCCTTCACCAACGCCGCCCCACAACTTCGGCTCGTCAACAACCTGACCGTTGACCCTGATGCCACCGCACAGGTGCCGCTCACCGACGAACAAGCGGCCATGGCTGAGGCGCTTGAGGCACCCCAACGACAGATCGACGCACTGCTTCAGCGAGCCAATCAAGGACCGGCCATGTTCGCCACCGACTCGCCCCGCCTGTCGCCGGCCGGGGTAGCGGTAGTGGATGAGATCGCCGAAGTGCTCACCCTCGCCTTCCGGGAGGCACCCGCCGCCACCGTCGCCATCGGTGGTCACACCGACTCCACCGGCTCACGGGTCTACAACCAGGACCTCAGCCAGCGGCGAGCCGATTCGGTGATGAGACGACTGATCGCCGAAGGCCTGCCGGGCCGCCGACTCCAAGCTGTCGGCCACGGACCTGACCAACCGATTGCCGACAATGCCACGCCCGCCGGCCGAGCCCAGAACCGGCGCATCGCCGTCGAACTCACCCTTCCGGAACAGAGTTGATCACGCCACCGAACCACCCTGCGCCTTCGCGGCTATCCCGTGGCCAACGAGTGGCGCGCCACGAAAATTGTGACGCCGTCCGTTTCAGCGACACACCACAAGCCAGCCCATCCGCCCGCCGACTCCACGAGCCCAGATCATGAACACCGTCTTTACCGAGATCCTGATCTTCATCATCCCCGCGGTACTGGCCAGCGCGGCAGCAGGCTGGTTCGCCTGCAGCCTGCGCCGCGGCCACCAGGTCGACCGGGTGCTTGACGAGACCGACCGTGCCCTTGAACGGGCGTCTCGGCGAGTGGCCAGCGCCGAGCATGAGGCCAGCAGCCACACCGCTCGCACCACCGAACTTGAGGCTGAGCTCAACACCCTGAGCCGTCGCGCCACCGATCAGACGCAGGAACTCACCAGCCGCGATCGCGAGCTGGTTGGACTGCGCCGCTCGAACAGCGAACTGGCCGCGCGCCTCGTCGAGCAGCAACGCGAGACCCAGGAGTGGACCACCCTCAACGAACGGGTGCGAGAAGCCGAAGCGGCCGTAGCGGAGGCCCTCGACGACATCACCCAGATCGAACTCGAAGCCGAAGCCCGGCTCGCAGCCGAGACTCAGACCGCTTCCACGTCTGAAACCGGGACCGACATCAAGATCGGAACCGAAGGAGCGGATGAGTCGACTTCGGTGACCGAAACGACGGCTGCAGGTGCGCCGCCGCCGAGCGCCACATCGTCCTCTGTCGTAAAGCCTCTGCTGATCGGTCCGGTAGCCGCCGGTCCGGCGAGCCCGATTTCCGCTTCGACCGCGTCGACGACGTCGGTCGCGTCAGCGGAGCAGTTGGCCCAGCTCGAAGCGGAACACGCCCGCCTCCTTGCCACCGTGGAGGCCCATGCCGCCACCGCCTCCGCACAACTGGTCACCATCGACAGCCTTCGGGCCGAACTCGACCGGGCCAACCTGGCGCTGGCCACCGAGGATGTCAGCACCGCCGAGACCAAACTCGAACGACAGATCGTCGAGTTGCGCCAAGAAGTGGAGGGCCAACGGCTCGGTCGGGAATCAGACCGCGAGCAGTTCGAACGAACCAACGCCGAGCACCGACGACTCCTCGCTAAAGCCGAGACCGACCTTGAGGCGGAACGCCTTGCTAGCCGCCGTCGAGCCGAAGCGGCAACGGTTGGCATCGAAGCCGACCTGGCCAAGAGCCAACGGGAGTTGGCCGAGGCATCGGCAAGGTTCGAGCGCAAGCGCAGCGAACTCGAAGCCGCAGCCGCAGCCGGTGAAGCACTTGTGATCGACTTCGCCAAGACTCGAGATCAGCTGGAGGAGCACCAGACACTGCTGGCCCGAAGTCGCGAAGCTGCCCGGCGCAGTGCTGAGACCAACGCAAAGCTTTCGACTGAAGTCTCCGGAGTACGTAAAGAGCTCAGCGCCACCACCGCGGCTCTTGACCACCAGCGGAGCGAATCGGCTGCGGCGAAGGACGCCCGAGCCGCTATGGAGGTCCAGCTCAGCGAAGCCCGACGGGAGCTGACCCTCGCCCGCTCGAAGTTTGACCAGGAACTGGCCGAAGCTCGCCGGAGTCCCGCCGATGGTCCGACCCCGGAGCAGCTTGAGGAGGTGCGTCGAGAACTGGCCACGGCCCAGGCCCGCTTCGAGCGGGAGATCCGGGCAACCAGGCGCAGCTCGATGGAGGCGGCAAACGAACTTCGGACCGAGCTCGACCAAACCCGTAGCGAACGAGACACCGCAGCCGACCGCCTCGAGTCAGAGAAGACCCGTAGCCGCTCACTGCACCACACCACCACCGAACTGCGCCGGGAGCTCGACACCGCCCGAAAGGCGCTCTTCGACTTCAAGGCCGAGCTCGAAGAAGCAAGTGCGGTCGAGGAGGAAGCCGCCGACGACGCCGCTCGTGAAGCAGCCGAGACCGCAGCTAAAGAGCGAGCCGAACTCCAGGAACGGGCGGAAGAGGCCGAGCGCCAGCTGGCCGCAGCCGAAACAAAACTCAGCGGAGTCCAAAAGAAGTTGGACGTTTCCAACCAGCGTCGAACCGACGAGCTTGCAGCTCAACAAACACAACTGAGTGAGGTCGAGGCCAATAACGCCAAACTTGAGGAACGGCTGGCCGAACTGACTTCGCTCCTTCAGGCTGCCGAAGCAGCCAAGTCCCGCACCAGCAAGCCCGATAGCGATCACGGCGCCGGAGACGGGGTGATCGACCTTCGCAAGACGGGTGGCGGCAAAGGCGGAGGCGACGACCGTGACAAGGAGATCGAGACACTGCAGCGCCGAATCGCCCAACTCGAACGCTTATCGGTGGCCACCGAGCGGCTCACCCGACAGGCTGACACGAGCTCGACGACCCTGACCCTGGCGCCGGAGCCCACCTCGGGAAAGACGACGACCGAGCGCAGGAGCGGCCCATCGAACGACTCCACCAAGCGTGGTGCCGAGGCGGCCAAGCGGCTGGCCCAAACGGTCTCCGGCACCAGCTCCCGGTCGGTGACCTCGGAGACAACGCCTTCCGACGGGGCGGGAGCAACGTCTACCCGTTCGCCGTCGGCCAAGACCACAGAGTCCAGCGGTGCCAGCGACGCCAGCCACGAACGCATGGCCGAGATCGCGGCCCGGACCTCCGGCGACGGACCGGTACTCAAAGATGACCTCACCGAGATCTACGGGGTTGGTCCAAAGTACGAATCGGTTCTGAACGGGCTCGGCATCTCGAGCTTCGCCCAGCTGGCCCGATGCACCAGCGATGACATCGAGGCCATCGGTGAAGCGATCGGCCAGGATCCCAAGCGCATCGTCCGCGACGACTGGGTCGGCAAAGCCCGAGAGTGCCATCTCGACAAGTACGCCTCCGACCCGGTCGCCTAAATTACCGGTTCGAGCGGTTTGACACTAGGCGAAGAACTGGCTGGCGGCCTCGTACAGCTCGTCGTCAACCAGCTTCAGTTCCGCGGTGGCATCGGCCAGCGCGACCCGGGTGATCCGGTCCCGCTGCAACGCCACCATCTGACCGAAGTCCCGATCGTGGGCGGCATCGGCGGCGGCCACACCAAATCGGGTACTCAGCACCCGATCGGCAGGCGACGGGGTCCCACCTCGCTGGATGTACCCGAGGATGGTGACCCTGGTTTCGTAGCCGGTGCGACGCTCAATCTCTGAAGCGACTCGGTTTGATATTCCGCCGAGGCGGATGTGGCCAAACTCGTCGACCTCGTCGGGAGCGATGTCCATCGTTCCCGGAACCGGCTTGGCTCCTTCAGCCACCACCACAATCGAAGCGTACTTACCAAGATCGTGGCGACGGACCAGCGACTCACACACCGCGGCGATGTCGAACGGACGCTCCGGGATCAACGTCATTGTGGCCCCAGCCGCCATTCCGGCCCGCACCGCAATGTGGCCGACATGGCGGCCCATCACTTCGACCACCATCACCCGGTCATGGGATTCAGCCGTGGTGTGCAGCCGGTCGATGGCATCGGTGGCGATGCCGAGCGCAGTGTCGAAGCCGAAGGTGGCTTCGGTGAGCGAAATGTCATTGTCGATCGTCTTCGGCACCCCGATGACGTTCAGACCATCGGTCTGGGCCCGGGCGGCGCACGACAGCGTGCCCTCGCCACCAATCACGATCAAGGCATCGATCTCCTGTGCCGCCAGCGTGGCCTTGGCTCGATCGAGATCACCATCGTTCATGTACGGCGTGATTCGAGACGTCCCGAGGATGGTGCCACCCCTCGGCAGAATTCCCCGACAGGTCTCGATATCGAGATCCATCGTGTCGTTGTGAATCACCCCTCGCCAACCGTCGAGAAACCCGACCACCGACGAGTTGTAGTGACGCTCGCTACGGCGAACAACAGCCCGAATAACAGCGTTGAGGCCGGGACAGTCGCCCCCGCCGGTAAGAACTCCGAGTCGCATGTGCTCTACCGCACCCTTCGTCACGAACGTCGATCAACTTCCGTGGCCGCTCATTCTTCCCCCGAGGCGAGGGCGCGGCTACGGTCAACGCATGACCGTAGTACTCGCGCTCGATGCAGGCACCACTGGCGTTCGCACAATCGCCATCGGCCATGACGGAATCCCCCGCCATTCGGCCTACCGGGAGTTCACCCAGCACTTCCCCAAACCTGGCTGGGTGGAACATGACGCCGATGAAATCTGGGACGTGATGGTGCAAACCATCAACGAGGTGGTGCAGAAACTCGAGGCGGAAGGCGAAGAAATAGCCGCCATCGGGATCACCGACCAGCGCGAAACGGTGGTGGTGTGGGACCGCACCACCGGCGACCTGCGCCATCGGGCCATCGTGTGGCAGGACCGACGAACCGCAGCTCGCTGCGACGCCCTCGAAGCGGCGGGACATCTCGACCAGGTGCGAAGCATCACCGGTCTGGTGTTGGACCCCTACTTTTCGGGATCGAAACTCGAATGGCTGCTGACCGAAGGAGGCGTGTCGGCCGACAATCTGGCCTTCGGCACCGTCGACTCCTGGCTGATCTGGAAGCTCACCGGAGGCACCGCCCATGTCACCGACGTCTCCAACGCCAGCCGAACGCTCCTGTTTGATATCCGCACCCTCGCCTGGTCTCCCGAAATGCTCGATCTCTTTGGCGTGCCGGCCGACTGCCTGCCCGAGGTCAGGCCCTCAAGCGGTGAGTTTGGGGTAACCGCCGAGGGCACCGGCGTACCCGCCGGTATCCCCATCACCGGGGTGGCCGGAGACCAGCAGGCGGCCCTGTTTGGTCAGGCTTGCTTCTCCCCCGGCATGACCAAGAACACCTACGGCACCGGCTCGTTCCTGTTGATGAACGCTGGCGACACCTGCCCGGACCCGGTCGAGGGGCTGCTTACCACCGTGGCCTGGAGCCTTGATATCGACGGGCAAACCCAGACCGCCTATGCCCTTGAAGGCGCCATCTTTGTAACCGGCGCCGCGATCCAGTGGCTACGCGACGGGCTTGGCATCATCTCCGACGCCTCCGAGGTCGGCCCGCTGGCGGCCGAATGTGACTCGACCGACGGGGTCTACCTGGTGCCGGCCTTCGCCGGGCTCGGCAGCCCCTTCTGGGATCCGTACGCTCGAGGCACCATCATCGGCATCACCCGGGGAACGGGACGGCCCCAGCTGGCCCGGGCCACCGTTGAGGCCATGGCATATCAGACCCGCGATGTTGTTGACGCCATGGCCGCAGCCTCGGGCCATGCGGTGGAGGAACTGCGGGTCGATGGCGGTGCATCAGTAATGGACCTGCTGTTGTCGTTCCAGGCCGACCAGCTCGGGGTGAAGGTCACCCGCCCGGTCAACCAGGAAACGACCGCGCTGGGCGCGGCCTACCTCGCCGGCTTGGCGGTGGGCTTCTGGGACGGCCTCGACGACATCACCAACCAATGGTCGGTCGACACCACCGTTGAACCAAACGCCGATCGCAGCGCCGCCGATGCGCTCTACGCCCAGTGGCAGCGAGCGGTGGAACGGGCGCGGGGCTGGGAAACCGAAGACGGCGCCAGCGATGCTGAAGGCGGCGAAAACTAGGGGCCGACAGACAGCCCGTGCCTCTGGAGTTGATGCCTGGAGGTGATGCCTTAAACCGGTGGATCGAGGCGGTCGAGGCACTTGCGCATACCTCGGATGGCCTGATTGATCCGCTGCTCGTTCTCGATCAGGGCGAACCGGACATGGCCTTCACCACCCGGACCAAACCCGACACCCGGTGAGGTGGCGACGCCGGCTTCCTTCACCAACATCGAACACATCTCGATCGAGTTGAGGTCCTGGTAGGGCTCAGGAATCGGCGCCCAGGCAAACATGGTGCCCATCGGAGGCTCGATGGGCCACCCGATACGGGCCAGGCCGTCACAGAGGGCGTCACGACGGCCCTGGTAGATCTGGTTGACCTTGGCCGGATGATCCGCAGCCTCGTTCAGCGTGACGGTGGCGGCGATCTGGATGGGCTGGAATGAGCCGTAGTCGAGATAGCTCTTGAGCTTGGCCAGCGCCTGCACCACTTCGGAGTTACCCACACAAAAGGCCATGCGCCAGCCGGCCATCGAGAAACTCTTGGTCATCGAGTACAACTCGACGGCAACCTCGGTCGCGCCCTCCGCCTGAAGGATCGATGGCGGCTGGTAGCCGTCAAAGCCCAGATCGGCGTAGGCCAGATCGTGGACCAGGATCACCTCACGCTCACGGGCAAAGTCCACCACCCGCTGCATAAAGTCGAGGTCGACACACATCGTGGTGGGGTTGTGGGGGAAGCTCAGCACCACCACCCGGGGTCGGGGCCAGGAGTACTCCCACCGCTCCTGGAGCGTGTCCATGAAGTCCTCGGGCGAGGTGAGGGGGAGCTCGCGGATGTTGGCGCCGGCAAAAAGCGGACCCCACAGGTGGATCGGATAGGACGGCGAGGGCACCAGCGCAGCATCGCCCGGGCCCATAAGGGTCCACATCAGGTGGGCATATCCCTCTTTGGCACCAATGGTGCTGATGATCTCCTTGTCGGGATCCAGAGTTACGCCGAAGCGCCGCTGGTAAAGGGCGGCCACCGCCTCGCGCAGCTTCGGTAGACCACGGCTCGAGGAATACCGATGGTTACGAGGGTTCTGGGCCGCCTCCGCCAGTTTCTCCACCGCCACGTCGGGCGAGGGCAGATCCGGGTTCCCGAACCCGAGATCGATAATGTCTTCGCCGTTACGACGGGCCTCGATTTTGAGGCCATCGATGATGGTGAAGACATACGGGGGAAGGGAGTTGATACGTCGAAACTCCATGGCGACAAGCTAGCGCTCAGAAGCCGTTCAACCGCGGACAAACCCAAAGTTCGCAGCCCTAACCAAACCGCAAAACAACCTTCCCGATTCGTTAGCCACCCAAACTACATATGGTCATAGCGGGCGAGGAGGCCGGCTCCTATGGCTCCGGCCCGTTCCCTCAACTCGGCGGCAACGATCTCCACCGGTGGCCGCCAGCGCACACCCATCACCTGGTCGTGGAAAGCGGAGCGGGCGGCGGGCAAAACGAGTTCGGCATCGGCGATCAACCCTCCGCCGACCACCACCTTGGCCGGGTCGGTCACGTTGACCAGGTTGGCGATGCCAACTCCGAGCCACCAACCGAAGTCGGAAAGGATGGCCAGCGCCTGGGCGTCTCCCTCTCGTCCGGCCCGGGTGACGTGTTCGCCCAACACCAACTCGGGATCGCCAGCCAACTCGGCCACGCGATCGGCCTTGCCGGCCACCGCGGCGTCGCGCCCCATGCGACCGAGCCCGGTGCCGGAAGCAAAACGTTCCCAACAACCCCGCTGGCCGCACGGGCAGGGCGGGCCGTTGGGGTGGATCATCATGTGGCCGGGTTCGCCGGCAAAACCATTGGCGCCGCGCACCAGTTCCCCGTTGCTCACCAGCCCGGCGCCGATCCCGGTACCGAGAGTGATCATCACCATGTCCTTCACCCCTTGACCGGCGCCCACCCGATTCTCGGCAAAGGCGGCGGCGGTTCCGTCGTTGTCGGTGGTGGTCAGCACCCCGAGCCGTGATGCCAACGCTTCAGCGAAGGGGAAGTCGGTCACCCCGGCCAAGTGGGGCCCGAAGCGAAGCGTGCCGGTTCGATCAACCATGCCGGGGATGCCAACCCCGGCCGCCCACACGTCATCGTCGGGCTCGCGAACTTCGGCCAACAGCCCTTCGATGGCGTCGATGATGGCATCGCCGCCCTGAGGGGTCGCACATCGGGCCGAGCGATGGGTTGGTCGACCCTGATCGTCGAGGACCACAGCAAGAATTTTGGTGCCGCCGACATCAAACCCGACGGTGACGCGGTTCGAGGTCAACCGTTCTCCACGACGGCCCGGAGTTCGGGCAGGGCGGTCCGGCGAATCCGAACCTCGGCCCGCCGCTTCACGAAGCTCGGGAGCGGAACCCGCAGGTCGACGGCGATCTGGTAACGCACCTCGGTGGAGTCGTTGTTCACTGCATCGAGGTCGTAGGCGCCATCAAAAACCGTTAACACATCGCTGTCGGTGAGTTTCCAGGCCAGTCGTTGCGGAAGCTGGTCGTAGTCGTAGCGCAGGACTACTCGAGCGCTTCGACCCAAGCCACCGACCCGATACTCCACAAGCTCACCTCGACCATCGGCGTCGGTGGTGAGGACGCGGGCGGCCTTGATATCGGCAGCCCAAACCGGGTACCGCTCGTAGTCGAGGAGAACCTCCAGACAGGCGTCCCTTGGGGCGGCCACCACGGCCTGCTCGATCGCTTCATCGGTCACAAGCGAGAATCCTACTCGCGCTCGGAGCTGGGGCGAGGAGGGAAGCGGCCCAGTGTCGCTCCCCACCAACAGGCCAGGCCCAGGCCAAACATCGGCACCAGAATGCCGAAGGCCACTTCAGTAAAGGGCCGGATGCCCGCAGCGACGTAGGAGACGACGGTCTGCACCGCAATGGCGCCGAGAAGGGGCTTACGAGCCTTCGCCGGGGGGAGGCCATGGTGGGTGACCACCAGCATGCCGCCGAGCGAGATGTCATCGACCCGGCTGCGCTGGACCGCGTGCCAGAAACCGCCGAGAAACGTCAGACACCCAACCCCGAACAGAGCCAGGGAGATAATGGCGAAGGCCCGACCGACCGAGTCGGGCGAGGCCACCGCAGCCACGGCGGCGATCACAAAAGCCACCGTGCCAATCAGGCTCGCCTGCACCACCCAGCGGCCCTCAGCCAGCACCGACTCGTCGCTTACCCCGCCTTGGTACGTCAGCCGAGTGGTGTCGGCTTTGGGGGCGTCGTTCTCCGGCTCCGGCGAAGCGGCGAGATGGTTCGACTCGCCCTTTTTCTTGGCGCCGTTCTGCTTGGCCTGGCCGCCACGCTTGGCGGGGCGGCCCGACTTGGGTTCAGGCTCGGTCGTCTCCTCCACCGGTCCAGCCTAAGTGGTAGTCGCCGATAGAGCGCCAGCGATCGCGGCCTCGAGCCGGGCCGCCAGCAGGTCGTAGTCGTATTCGGCCACCGCTCGCTCGCGAGCTCGGCGTCCCATCTCGGCCCGATCAGGATCGGTCAGGAGGCCGGCCAGGGCGCTCGCCACCGCGTCGGCGTCGTCGGGGCGGTCGACCACTACTCCGGTCTCTCCTGAAACCACGGCATCGGCGCTGCCGCCGCTGGCGCCCGCAAGCTGAGACACACCTGCGGCTGCGGCCTCAAGGAACACGATGCCAAACCCTTCCTGTTCGAGGCCGGCCCATCGATTTCGACACAACATCGCGTACACATCGGCACAGCCGTAGAGGTCGGGCATGTCGTCATCGGGAAGCCGACCAAGAAACTTGACCGCAACCCCAACCCGTTGGGCGACCCGCTCAAGGCGCGACCGATCCCGGCCAGCACCACTGATGGCCAACTGGATTCCCGGCACCTGCGCTCGAACCGTACTCACCGCCTCGATCAAACGGTCGAACCCCTTCCGGGGAACCAGGCGGGAACCACCCAACACCAACGGGCGATCGGGGTCGAGCCCATGACGAACACGCGTGGCCCGGCGCCGTTCGTCGTCGATGGGCACAAAGCGGTTCGTGTCGACTCCCGGCGGCACGATCACGATCGGCAGCGACCGCCCGGCTGCTCGCTCCGCCTCAGCGGCAGGATAGGTTCCCGCGGCGATGATCAACCTGGCGCCGAGCAGAACCCGGCGCAGCGCCATCCGAGATGGGGGCAACCGACCGGGCACCGTGATCTCGGCGCCATGCAGGACCAAACCATAAGGTCGCTCCAGCGAAGGACCAAGCCAACCGACCGGCAGGGCGGGGTCCAACAACACGAGTTCGGCGTCGACCTCGCGGGCCAACGCATCGATGCGGTCACCGAGGCGGGGGTGAGGCAACAGCACCGGGTTCGGGTCCCGCACGACACGAAAGGGCTGGGCCGCATCGAAGTCCGCAGCGTCGTTGCGAGCCCCACACATCACCGTGGTGTGAGCGGCCGGCAACCGCCTCCACAGCTCCCACAGGTAGGTCTGGATGCCGCCGATTTTCGGGGGAAAGTCGTTGGTGACCAGCAGATGATTGATCAAGGGCGGCCAACTTAGCAGTCTGGCGCCAGCCCGTTCGACCACTCCTCGGCCACAATCGGGTCTTCATCATCCTGAAGGTGACCGCCGAGGTGGGCCCGCCCGCACCGGCGCGCCGTCCACAGCGCCTGGGCCCGGAGTATCGGATCCTGATGATGCAGATACCGGGCGAGCACTGTTTCCACCTCCTCGGCCTCCGCTGGTGAGAGTGGCACCGGTTGGCCAGCATCACTGGCATCACCGGCGTCGCTGGCGTTGCCTTCAACAGGTTCGCCTTTAGCCAGTTCGTTGCCCAACACGATCAGCGCGTTCCGCCGCACCCAGCGTGGGTCCCGCTTCGGGATGTACCACCGGCCGTAGTCGGCCAGGATGTCGGCGTCCTCCGACGCGAGGAGGCCCAGCACATCGACCCGTCCGGAGGTAGCGGGCGAGGCGTCGGTCCGGCGGTTGGGTGGGCACACCTCCTGGCAGTCATCGCAGCCATAGATCCGATCCCCCAGCGACTCCCGAAACTGTCGCGGAAACGGACCAACCTTTTGCACCAGCCAGGCCAGGCAGCGTCCAGCATCGACCACGCCCGGCTCGATGATGGCGCCGGTCGGGCAGCCATCGAGGCAGCGACGGCAGGTTCCACACCCATCCGGGAGCGGGTCGGCCTCCGGCAGAGTGGCGGTGGTCAGCACCGACCCCAGAACGAAATAGCTCCCAGCTCCGGGCAGAAGGACGTTGGTGGACTTGCCATACCACCCGATGCCGGCCCGAACGGCGGCCTCGCGATCAACAAGGGCATTCTGGTCGGCAACCACGATCGCCCGTTCGCCATCATCTCGAAGCTTGGCGGCGATGCTCTCAAGCCCGGCCCTCAGCTCGGCGTAGTAGTCGTCACGGGCATAGGCGGCCACGCTCGCCCACGCCGGACGACGTGAACGCCCGGCTCCGTGGGGTCGACCGTTTTGGGCGGTGTCGGCCGGTTCGACCCCAGACCCTTCGGCATTTCCCCCCATGCGGCTACCGGGCTGATCGGCCCGCCGAGGCTGATCGGTGAGTGCGAGCCGAGCCGGGCCCGGATAGCGCAGCGCACCAACGATCAACGACGCCACCTGAGGCACCGTGGCCGATGGATCGGTCGACCGCTTCGGATTGCGATAGGTGAACTCCATCCCGTCGTGCAGCCCCAGAGCCTTACGCTCCTCCAGATGAGCCAGCGTTCCAGAGAACGGCTCGGCCGGCGCGATACCTACCGCAGCCAGCCCGGCCCGACGACCGATGGCGATCAGCTGCCTGGAGTACTCAGCGTCACGAACGAGGACCATCGCTCCATCATGGCGCCCGACCCGCCCAACCCCACATCACCGCTCGTCAACCCAGCCCTTCACCAAGAGTCGACACGCACAGTTAGGGTCGTTTGGGGTCAGACCCAACACACCCCCAACCTTTTCGGATCGGATGCGGGACCATCGCGGCCCCTGTCGGCTAGAAGACGGTCACCGACCGGGTTGGCAGCTCGTCGACGTCGACGCGTAGCTCGGCGCCACCGGCATCCGGCGGCACGTTAAAGGCGATCCGACCTCGCACAGATTCGCCGGGGGCCAACGACGCCGCGTTGAACTCCAATTGTGATGTGGTTGCCCTGGTGTAGCCACCGATCGGGCCGGACAACGAGAAGTCACTGCGGCGAACCAGCTTCTGGACCTGTCCGGTGTTGGTGATGCGTACATCGAACTCAAGCACGCCCGACTGGTTGGGACTCACCGACGGAACGATGATCTCGAGACGATCGACGTCGTCGCCGATCGTGAGCGTTCGGCCAGCGTTTCCAGCGGCAATCGAAGAAGAGCCGCCATCGCCGGAGGAGTCGCGGTTCACCAGTAGGTAGCCGCCAACGGCCAGCAGCACCATAAAGCCAATCAGCACCGCCACCCGCAGCTTGTCGATTTCGCCTGGCTTGTCGCTCGGGCGTTCGGGAGCGGTGAGGACCGCCGGTCCGTCGTAACCCGCGTAGTCGACCTTCGGACGGTCGTGGCGCTCGTCATCGACTGCAACCCGGGCCTTGTCCTGCCAACCCTTTGTCGGTTCAACCGGCGCGGTCTTGGCGGGCCCGGCATCGTTGGTGGCCGATGCCTTGGCGCCAGCGGTCTTGTGGTCACTGGGCTTTTTGTCTGATGCCCCGGTGTCGGAGGTCTTCTGGTCAGAGGTCTTGTCGTTGTCGATCTTGGTGTTGTCGGCCTTGGCGTCGGTCGGCATTTCGACCACCCAGGACGTGTCCTTGTCCTTTTTCTTTTTCTTCTTTCGACGCCACGACTTCTCCGGGTCGGCATTCCAGTTGGTCTGGTCTCCGACCGCAGCTGCCGCAGCGGCAGTCCAGTCGCGCTTGGCTGCGTCTGAGCTCTGCGCGGTCGGCTCCGGCGTCTCGCTGGCGGCGCCCTTGGTTGCCGTGTCGCTGACGGCTTTGTCGTTGGTCGCTGGGTCGTTGGTCGCTGGGTCGGCCTTAGCCGGATCCGCCTTGCCTTCCGCCTTTGCTGGCGGTGCAACCCGGTTCGATCCCGCCTTGGCCGGAGTCGCCTTTGCGTTCGCCTTCGACGACGGAGTTGCCTTGGCCGGAGTCGTATCCTTGCCAGCGGGTTCGGCCTTCTTGGCCGCAGTCGCGGGCTGGGCCGGGGGCACGGGCTTGACCTCGGCCTTCGCCGGCTCAACCTTCTTGACCGGGGTCGTGGGCTTGGCCGGGGTCGCGGGCTTAGCCTCAACCTTGGCTGGCGTCACCGGCATGGCCTCAGCCTTCACCGGCTCGACCTTCTTGGCCGGCGCCACCGGCATGGCCTCAGCCTTCACCGGCTCGACCTTCTTGGCTGGGGTCACCGATGGTTTGGGAGCCGTAGTGGCGCCACCGGTCGCGACGGGCGACAGCGAATTGGTGGTGGCGGCCGTTGGCGTCGGAGATGCGGGGGCGGCAGGGGCTGGCTTGGCCTCGGCGGCGGGAGGTACTGCGGCTCGCTTGCCGGCGAGCATCGAGTTCATAGCGGCAGAGAGTTTGTTCTCCGCATCATTAGCGGGAGGACGCGGTGCCGGCGCGGGCGACTGCTCCTTCTTGTCGCTGTCGCCCTCATCACCGTCGGCCCGGCCAAAGAGGTTCATCTTGGCCTTCTTCGGGGGCTCTTCTGCCGCCGTCGCCGACGTATTCGGGTTGTCTGTGTTGGACATCAAACGTTTCCATGAAGCCGAACCGGACCGACGCCGCAGGTGCGACGCCTGAGGTCCTATCGGCAGTTCTGACCCTGCGATAAATGGCCTACGGAGACGAAATTTCGGGTCCGGTTGCGACGAGTTGGCATTCTGTTGCGCCTTTTTGGGCCTGATCAGATCAGATGCCCAGGACCTCCAGAAACCGGGCCGAGCTGACCGTTGCCGCCCCCTGCGCCCGCACACCAGCACGGACGCGGCCATCACTCGAGACAACCACGATGAGCCGATCCGGATCGAGAGCCCGGTCGAGTTGCCCAACCCGTTCGATGATGGCGTCGTCAGCCTCAACCCCGTCCTTGGTGAACTCGACCCAAAGCGCCCCCGACCCCACGCGCTGGGGAGCCGCTCCGTCGTCGACGCCATCCCAAAAAATCGTGATCTCGCTGCCCCACCGCAGCACCCACTCCCCCAGCCGGCGCTCCAGCCGCTGCCGTTGCAACGTCGTTGTTGCCGCGGGCCAAGCCAGCATCGAAACGTTGTAGCCATCGATACACAGCACCGCGTCGGATTGCGAACACCAAAACCGGGCCGCTTCGGACGAGTCGTCATGCAGACCAGGTGGCAGCTTGGGTGCGCGCCGGGTCGAAAGCGGCCGACGCGGTTGGGAGCGGGCCGGATCAACCACTGGTCCCGGGTTTGGCTTCTCTGGCATGTGCTCACGCCCGCCAAGGATCGAAGCCAACCTGGCGAGCTCGCGAGCGAGCCGCTCCGCCTCGGCGGCGTGGAAGGCGGCCAGTTGGCTCACCGCCGCGGGATCGAAGCCAGGCGTGGCATCGCCACCAGCTGATGCGGCGTCGGCGCCATTCGCTAGCTCCGAGTCGGGCCCGGCGGGCACCGCTTGGCCGGGCGACGCAGCCGCCTCCTCCCGCGCCAGACGCTCTTCCAACCCTGCCATATCGGCGGTTGCGGCCCGGAGCGCCTCGACTTTTGCCGACAGCAGGGCTTCGGTGTCTTTCAGCTGACGGACCGCACGCTCGCGCTCCTTCCGAGCCTGCTCCGCCTCCTGCCTGGCGCTCGCCACCTCCGCAGCCAGGCTGGTACGTTCAGCCGCCTCTTCCTTGGCCCGCTGATTCGCCGCCGCCAGCTCGCCCTCGAGCTCCCCAACCCGGGCCTGAGCGTCGTCACAGGCCTGTTGCACCACCGCCAGCCGGCGGGTGGCACTGCGCTCCTCCCGGGCCGTCTGCTGAGCCTCGCCGAGTGCACTCTGGGCCTCTACCAACTGGTCGAACCGAACCATCCAACCGTCAGGACGGGTCAGCCACAGCCACGCCGCCGGGCCGAACCCGGCTTCATCACCCGTCTCGGCCAGATGCTGCCGAAACTCCTCTTCCCCATCGAGTACCCGCACCACCGCCCGCACCGCCGGGGGCTTCAGCCGCTTGAAGCGAAGATACGGCCGAAGCCCATTCGGGCAACTCTTGCCGGTACGGTCGGCGCGAGCCGCGGCGAGGGCAGCACGGGCAACCCCGTCAAGCACCGAGGCAGCTTCGGGCCCGGTCCGAGCGCTCGCCTCGTCGTTACTCATGCACCATTGTGACCCACGGGTCGCCGCTGGACCCGGTCGGCCAGGATCAACTCGCCCCGGCCAACCGATTCGACACGTCGACCAGCCGGGTGAGCACCTCGGCCGCCTCGCCGGACGAAATGGCGGCGTCGGCTCGCTCGACCCCCTCAACCATGGTCGATGCCACATCGCCGACCACCAGCGCCGCCGCAGCATTCAGCACCACGATGTCGCGACGCGCCCCGACGGTCTCCCCGCCAAGAATCGATCGGGCCAAGGAGGCGTTGTGAGCTGGATCACCGCCAGAGATATCGGTTGGTCCGGCCTCCGAAAGGCCCACTTCCGTCGGGTTGAACTGAGCTTCGGTGATCGTTGCGTCCCGAAGCTCAAAAACCTGGGTTGGTCCATTGAGCGTGAACTCGTCGAGCCCGTCCAGCCCCGACACCACCATGGCCCGGGGTAGACCGCGGGCGGCAAGTGCGTCGATCATCAGCCGAGCCCGACCGGCATCGCTCACCCCCAACACCATCCGTTGCACGTGGGCCGGGTTCGACAACGGCCCAAGCAGGTTAAACACCGTAGGCACGCCGAGCTGAGCCCGAACCGGGCCCGCATGTCGCATCGCCGGATGAAAGGCGCGAGCAAAGGCAAAACCCACACCCGCCTCCCGCACACAACCGGCAACCCCGGCGGCGTCGAGTTCAACCGCAATTCCCAGCTCCTCCAAGACGTCAGTGGAGCCTGAGGTTGAGGAGGCCTTGCGGTTGCCGTGCTTGCAGATCGGTACGCCGCAGGCGGCAGCAACAAGTGAAGCCATGGTGGAGACGTTCATCGCCGGCTGACCGGTCTTCGCTCCCCCAGTACCAACGATGTCGACTGCAGCCCCGGCCTGATCGCCAAGATCGAGCGGGACCGCGTGGGCCAACATCACCTCGACGAGGGCTGCGATCTCCTCCGGTCGTTCGCCCCTGGTGGCCAAGCCCACGGCAAAAGCACCGATCTGGCCCTCGCTGGCCTGGCCGCTGAGGATCTCGGTCAACCCGGCCACCAGCAGCGCGGTCATGGCCTCCGGCTGGTCAGAACCGGAGGCCCCGGCCCCGCTTGAGAGGGCGCCAAAGAGCGCGGGCCAACCGCCGAGTTCGGCCAACTTCGTCGGTTGAGTTCCCGGATTCTGCGGTGATGATTGCTGCGACATGGCGTCAGCTTAGGTGCTGGCTCGACGCCCGTCGGATTCGATTCTGCACCATTCGCACCGGTTTCGCCGCCACGGATCAAGGCGCGGCCGAGGCCCTCCACCGCCGGTATCAGAGGGGATGATCAGCTATTGCTCCGCGGGCGCTACGGCCCACCGGTTCGGCTGGCACTAGCGCCGTGCCAACCGGGCTCGAGACTGGATCGGCCGGGCTGGGCGATCGACGACGAGACGCTCAGGTTCGAGACGCGGTGGCGATGCTCTGGATAGTGGCGTCGAGGGTGGCGTTGAACTCGTCGTCGCTCTGCTGGGCGGTCAAGCCTTCGGTCAGCGCCCGCGAGAAGCTGGCAATCATGCCGTTGTTGCGTGACAGGCGAGCGTTGGATTCATCACGGGAGTAACCACCGGAGAGGGCAACCACTTTGGCCACCTTGGCGTGGTTCACCAGGTCGGCGTAGAAGTTGTCCTCCTCTGGCAGGGTCAGCTTGAACATCACCTGGCGATCGCCAAGGTCGTCGAGACCCTTCAGGAGCGCATCACGCAGCATGGCTTCGGCTTCGGCCTTCGACGCCGAGTTGATGTCGACCTCCGGCTCGAGGATCGGCATCAGGCCAGCATCGAGGATCTGGCTGCCAACCTCGAATTGCTGGTCGGCGATGGCGGCCACACCGGCGGCATCGGCGGTCTTGATCACCGAGCGCATCTTGGTACCGAACACTCCCTTGTCGTTGGCTCGGGCCAGCAGGGCGTCCAACTCTGGCATCGGCTTCATGATCTGGGCGCCGTTGGCCTCATCGGCCAGGCCTTTGTCGACCTTCAGGAACGGCACCACGCCTTTGTTGTTCCACAGGTACTCCGCGGAGTCGACGCCATCGATCTGGCGGTCCATCGTCATCTCAAAAAGAATGGCGCCAACCACTCGCTCACCGGAGAACGCCGGGCTGGTCACGATCCGGCTGCGCATCGCGTGGATCAAGTCAAACATTTCTTCGTCGCCCGAATAGGCGTCCTCTTCGACGCCATAAAGCTTCAGCGCCTTCGGACTCGAACCGCCGCTCTGGTCGAGGGCCGCGATAAAGCCGTCGCCAGCCTTGATCTTGTCGAGCTGATCCTGGTTCATTCCATCCTCCGAGGGACATCGTGGTCGTGCGGATTGGCCGGTGCGCTCCCGATCGGGGCGCGTCCATCTCGCCATAGCTATCGGCTTCTCCGTCGTCCACTGTAGGTGACCGACCCGGGAGAGAACACCCTGGCAACAATGGCGCCCGCTCTCCCGCTTCGCCCATGCGCCCGACCCTTTGGCCAATCCATAACACCTTGTGGCAGAATTCCGGAACCGGACGGTACCGATGTGAACGCCGAGGGTGAAAACCACTTGAGTGCGACCCCAAACGGCCGACAGAACGCCACAGCTCCCGCTCAGCGGCCACGGATCCACTCCCGGTCGCCTCAACCACAAACCTAGGAGACGAAGAAATGGCCAAGATCACCGATATTGAAGGCATCGGCCCCGCCAAGGCCGAGTTGTTGGCCAAGTGTGGCGTGACCACCACCCAAGGCCTGCTGGAGTGTGCCGCCGGACCCGCCGACCGTAAGAAGCTGGCCGCCGACTCCGGCTGCAGCCCCAAAGAGGTGCTGGCCTGGGCCAACAAGGCCGATCTGATGCGAGTGAAGGGTGTAGGCGAGGAATACAGCGACCTGCTGGAAGCCGCCGGCGTCGACACGGTCAAGGAGCTTCGCAACCGCAACCCGGAGAACCTCACCACGGCCATGGCGGCCAAGAACGAAGAAAAGAAGCTGGTGCGGAGGGCACCCAACCTGACCGAAGTCCAGGCCTGGGTGGAGCACGCCAAGACCCTTGAGGTTGTGCTCACCTACTAGTGTCCTGCCAACAGGTCGTCCGGTTGGACAACCGGACGACCGGGTTAGCCGACCTCGGTCGCCCTTAAGCGCTCTGTCGACGCTGGCGCAGGATCCGGCGACGGTCGCGCTCGGTGGCGCCACCCCAGACGCCGTCCTTCTCACGACGGGCCAGGGCAAATTCAAGGCACGATTCCACGACGGCGCATCGACCACAGATCGACTTGGCCTCTTCGGCATCCTCTTCGGTCGCGGGGTAGAAGACGTCGGGATCAAGCCCGTTACATGCCCCGTTCTTGCGCCATGGTTGGTCCACGCCTCCGGAGTATTGTCGGCCGCCCGGAGTTTGTCCAGATCACCTCAAAGGCCCCGAACAACCGCAGGTCGATACTGGAACATGCAACGGGGGCTGCCCTGCCTCTAGGCCAAGGGGCGCAGCTGATCGGTTCCGCCCTACGATGCCTCCATGGCCGTCGATGACCTGTCCCCACCGTCCCCCGCCTCGAGTGCGCTTGGAACCTTCGACCGCGACCGCGCCATCCCGGCCCTGGCCGACACCCAATTCGATGTCTTAGTGATCGGCGGCGGCATCACCGGCGCTGGCGTCGCCCTCGATGCCGCCTCGCGCGGCCTGCGTACCGCCCTTGTTGAGCGCGATGACTTCTCCTCAGGGACGTCATCGAAGTCCTCCAAACTCGTCCATGGCGGCCTTCGCTACCTCCAGAACGGCGACGTCAAACTCGTCTACCAGGCCCTCGCCGAACGCAACCGACTCCTCAAGAACGCGCCCCACCTGGTGCAGGTCCTGCCGTTTGTGATGCCGATCTTTTCCAAAGACGGCATCATCAACCGCAAGCTGGCCCGGGCCCTGGGCTCGGCGATGTGGGCCTATGACCTCACCGGCGGCCTCCGCATCGGCAAACGTCACGAACGACTGAACGTCGACGAAACCATCAAGCGCCTGCCCTTCATCGACCCCGACAAGATTGCCGGCTCCTACCTCTACTACGACGCCCGGGCCGACGATGCCCGCCTCACCCTCACCATCGCCCGAACCGCGGCCCTCGATTTCGGAGCGACGATCGTCAACCATGCCGAGGTCGTCGGCCTGCTGCACGACGAATCCGAAGTCGACGGCGTCACGACCCGATCCGTGGCTGGCGCTCGCCTTCGTATCGCTCGACCCCGGTCAGAGTCGCCCCGAGCCGCCGGTGTCGGGGAAGGGGCAGGGTCCGGAGCCGACGAATCGATAGAGATTGACGTGCGATCCACCTTCGTGGTGAACGCGACGGGAGTATGGGCCGACCAAATCCGCACCCACGACGAGGGAACCGACCCCGACTCGCTGCGGCCGGCCAAAGGCATCCACGTCACCGTTCCCCGCCACCGACTGCCCTGCGAAACCGGCGGCATCGTGCCGGTCCGCGGTGATCGCCGGAGCGTCTTTGTGATACCCGAGGGCAACACCACCTACATCGGCACCACCGACACCGACTACCAGGGCCCTCTCGAAGACCCCCAGGTGACCGACGAAGACATCACCTACCTGCTCAACGCCATCAACTCGTCGACCACAGTGGCGCTGACCGAGGCCGACGTGCTCGGGACCTGGGCCGGCCTGCGACCGCTGGTCAAGGCCGCCGGTGACGGGCGCACCGCCGACCTCAGCCGGTCCCACAAGATTCACCGCTCGGCATCACGTCTGATCTCCATCACCGGCGGCAAGCTCACCACCTATCGTGAGATGGCGGCCGACACCGTCGACCAGGTGATCGAGCTGGCCGACAACGAAATCAACCGACCGTTCCGGCGCCGGTGCCGCACCGCCAAGCTCGAAATCCGGGGCGCTGATGGCCATGACCGAAGCGGCCCGGTCGGCGTGCCGGCAACGACCGCGGCCTATCTACGCTCGCGCTATGGCGGCGAGGCTGAAGTGGCAGCGGCGATGATCAACGTCGAACCGACACTGGCCGAACCGTTGGCGGACGGGCTCCCGTACCTGGCCGTGGATGTGGTATTTGCCGCGCGCTATGAGATGGCGGTGACCCTCGACGACGTTCTCAGCCGCCGCACCCGCTCGTTGATCTATGGCCGGGATGCCTCGCTGGCGGCGGCGCCGCGGGTTGCCGAACTCCTCGCCGACGAACTCGGCTGGACCCCCGAACGGACCACGTCTGAACTCGCGGCCTACCGATCGGTGATCGATGCCGAGGTTGCTGCCGCCGCGCCCTCGTCCGATGGCGACGGACCCGAAAGCACCGACGAACTTGTAGGAAGCGACGCATGACCACATCGGAACCACTCGGCCCCGCCGCCCCCACCGCGCCGATCGCCATCGCCGGCGGAGCCGCCAACGCCACCAATCACCTCAGCACCACCGCGGTGGAACTCAGCGATGCCGTACTTGAACGCCTCGCAGCCCACGGAAGCGTCACCGTAGACGCCGGCGAGTTAGCCGAAGCCAGTCGCGACTGGTGGCCGCTGGCCATGACCTGGGCCGTGGACGGTCAGATACCAGCCCGAGCCGGTGCCGTGGTGAAACCGGCCGACCTCAACGGTGTCGCCCAAACCCTGGCCATCTGCAACGACGCCAACATTCCCGCCACCGCGGCTGCGGGCCGCAGCGGGGTGTGCGGCGGCTCCATCCCCGTCTTTGGCGGAGTCCTGGTCGACCTCACCAACCTCACCGGCATCCGATCGGTAGACGCCCAGTCCAATGTGGTCGATGTGGCCGCCGGAACCTTCGGCGACCACTTTGAGGACGAGCTACGCACCAAACACGGCCTCACCGTCGGCCACTGGCCCCAATCGATGGCGCTCTCCACGGTTGGAGGCTGGCTGGCCTGTCGAGGTGCCGGCCAGCTGTCGACCCGCTACGGCAAGATCGAAGACATGGTGATCGGGATGGACGTCGCACTGGCGGATGGCCGCATCATCACCACCGGCGGCAACCCCCGCGCCGCGGCCGGACCCGACCTGACCCAACTCTTTGTCGGCTCCGAGGGCACCCTCGGCGTCATCGGCCAGGCCCGGCTTCGGGCTCACCCGGTGCCGCCCGCCGAGCTTCGCGCCACCTTCAGCTTCGCCTCGTTCGAAACCGGACTCGACGCCTGTCGCCGAATACTCCAGCGCGGCGCCACCCCCGCGGTACTCCGCCTCTATGACGCCATCGAGTCCAAACGTAATTTCGAGTTGGAGGACCGACACGCGCTGGTGGTCATCGACGAGGGCGACCCGGCCATCATCGGCGCGGTTATGGCCATCGTCGACGAGGAATGCCAGGCGACCGACGGCGTCCGGAATGAAGACGTCGCCATGGCGGAGCAGTGGCTCGGACACCGCAACAATGTCGATGCCCTCGAGTCGCTCATCACCGCCGGCTTTGTGGTCGACACGATGGAGATCACCGGGCCCTGGAGCGCCCTCGACCGGATTTACGCCGACACGCTGGCTGCGATCCGAGCCGTCGAGAGCGTGCGATCGGTTTCGGCTCATCAATCCCACGCCTACCCCGATGGCGCCTGTCTCTATTTCACCTTTGGCGGCGATCCCGACGCCGGCGACAAGGATCGCTTCTACCAGCAGGTCTGGGACGCCGGCACCCGCTGCATCCTCGAGCGCCACGGATCTCTCAGCCATCACCACGGAGTTGGCCTGAACCGCAGCCGGTTCATGGCCGAGACCCACGGCGACGGTCAAGACGTGCTGCAACAACTCAAGGACACCCTCGACCCCAATGGCATCCTCAACCCGGGCAAGCTTGGCTTCACCAGCCCCCACGGGCCGGTCGGGTGGCCCACATGAGCATCTTGGTCATCGACGTTGGCACCAGCTCGATTCGAGCGGCCGTCGTCAACCCCGACGCCACCATCGCCCACGAAGTCCGGCGGCCGTTCCTCGCCGACTCCCCCATGGCCGGCCTGGTCGAATTCGACGCCACCGCCCTGGCCCAACTGTCGCTCGACGCGGCTCACGAGGCCCTCGCAGTGCCGGGCGTTGGTTCGGTCGAAGCGGTTGGGATCGCCAACCAACGGGCCAGCACCATCGTGTGGGACGCCGACACGGGGGAGCCGGTGGCCCCCGGGATCGGCTGGCAGGACTTACGCACCATCGGCGACTGTCTGGTGCTGGCCACCGAAGGGTTCCGCATCGCCCCGAACGCTTCGGCCACCAAGCTCAGCCACATCCTCGACAGCGTTGACCCCGACCGGAGCCGCAACCTGCGGTTCGGCACCGTCGACACCTGGTTGATCCACACCCTCACCGAAGGCGCCCACCACGTCACCGACGCCTCCAACTTTGCCATCACCGCCCTAAGCCAGGCCGACGGAGAAACGCTGAACACGCCGCTGCTCGAGCGGCTTCGAATCCCGCCAGCAACGATCGGAACCGTTGTGGACTCCAGCGGAATCGTGGGACCCGCCACCGCATTGCCCGGTGCACCGCCGATCGCTGGAATCGCTGGCGACCAACAGGCCTCGATGGTGGGGCAGGGCGCAGTTCGGCCCGGCCTCGGCAAAGCAACCTTCGGTACCGGCGCCATGACCGACCTCTGCGTTGGCCCGACCCGTCCGGAATTCGCCACCCGGGGCGAGGCGGGCAGCTTCCCGATCGTCGCCTGGCGCATCGATGGCGAAACCACCTGGGGTACCGAAGCCATCATGTTGAGCGCCGGCGACGAGGTGAACTGGCTGGTCGACGACTTGGCGATCATCGATTCGGTCGAGGCTTCACACGAGCTGGCCGCCTCGGTCGACGACACCGACGGGGTCGTCTTTGTGCCCGCGATGCTCGGCCTCGGCACCCCTGACTGGGACCACGGCGCCCGCGGCCTCCTCGGCGGTATCACCCGAGGCACCACCGCAGCCCACATCACCCGGGCCGTCCTCACCGGCATCGCCGAACGTGGCGCCGACCTGGTAGAAGCGGCGGAGCTCGACGGTGGAGTTCGCCTCGACACCCTGCGGGTGGATGGAGGAATGAGCGCCAACCCCACGTTTGTGCAGGCGCTGGCCGATGCCACCAACCGCCCGATCGAGGTGTCACCCGTCCTCGAAGCAACCGCTCTCGGAGCGGCCTTTCTCGCGGGCCTGGCGGTCGGCACCTGGTCGGGCCTCGACGAAATCGCTGGAGCCTGGAAGCCAGCCTCGGTCGTCGACCCTCAACCGGTCACCGAGGACGCGTTCGAGAGTCGTCGAAGCCGATGGCGCAAAGCCGTCGATGCCTCCCGAGAATGGCACCCTGACCTCTCGGCCATCGATTTCTAGGGCCCCATAACCTGGCTCCGAACCGGGTCTTGCTGACTTGGCAGTTTGCAGGCGTCAGCCCGGGCTGCGCTCGCTCGTCAGCTTGAGGATGTCAGGTCGAGGCCGTCGGGTAAGACCAACGGCTGCGGCAATAGCGGACGAGCCCGGCGAAGCGTTCGAAGTTCGCCCTCGACCTGCGCCACTTCATCACGGACCTCGCTGATGCGGACCATGCGATCGCGGCGAATCACCTCTTCCGCCGCTCGGCGCTGGTCCTCGACCGCCTCGTACCGCAAATGCTCGCGCCGGGCCGCGGCCGCCCCCCGAGCCAGGCTCCACACCCGGGCCCCCAACACCACGCTGAAGGCACCAGCGACCAGCGAACCAAAGAGCAGGCCATAGCCAAGGGCGCCATCAGCACCGGTCGCCAGCAGAAACAGCAACAGGATTCCGGCGATCAACGCGGCGATGCGAACCACAAAGATCTGCCGGGCTCGCCGCTGTCTCGCTTGGTCGCTCTCGCTCTCCGGTGGCAGCGTCAGGATCTGCTGCGTGCGCTCGCCCTCGGGATCAATCGCCGCCGCCAAAGCGGTGAGCTGGCCCGAAATTTCCTCGCTCTGGGAATCAACGAACTCCCACAGTTGCGCTTCATCGGCAGCTAGTGATGCAAACTTCCGACGCGGGGTGGCCACCGCCTCCGCGGCGCCATCGCCACGCCGACGCCGGGTTACCCCCGGCCACAAGTCATCGCTGCCAGCATCACGCGGCGGCCGCAGATCGATCTCCCAGTTCTCAGGGCGAACGACCTGGCCGGTTTCGTAGGCATGATCGATCGGCAGGCCGGCCGCCGGTTGCAGAAGAGGCGACTTCGACGTGGTGGCCCTCGCAGCCAACGACACGACGGCCGGACCCCGTAGCTCCAGCTGATCCTGGGACGACAGCCGGGCCATGGCGTGGGACAAACGTCGGAGCTGGGTGACCCGCTCGCCGAACTCGCCAAGCAGGCCGTCGGCAGCCCGGTCGAGGTCATCGAGTTCCATGGCGTCGGCATCGAGGATTGATCCCGGTGTGCCGTGCAGCGCCCGGCCCGTATTGGCTTCAGCATGACGATCCAGTCCGGCCAGCGCAAGATCCAGCGAGGGAGTCGGACGTCCCGACCACTGCTCCTGAAAACCCTCAAGCACCATCACCGCAGCTTCACGATCGCCGGCGAGCTGATAGTGGTGGGCGGAAAGATGGCCAAGATGCAGGGCGGCGCCATCAGACTGGCCCGCAAGGAGGATCGCGCCCCGGGCATAGGCGCGGGCGGCCCGCTCGTGGTGACCTGAGCCAGCCCAGGCGTTTCCCTCAACCGCCCTCACAACCGGATCCCGCGGATGGCGAGAGGCCAACGCGGCGATGGCCTCTACCGCCCCGGCGCTGAGCGGCGCCGCCCTAGCGCCTGATTCCGACGGAGTAGTTGGCCCGGCAACAGCCACAGCGGCCCGCAGCTCCTGCAGGACCTCCGGCGAGGAGAACCCCTCGGCGGGGATCGGGTCGCGGGCTGTGCCGGACACACCCGACGACTGCAGCGTCGAACCGGTGGCCAGCTGCGTCGGCAAACCCAGTCGTGCCCTGGCTTCGGAGTAGTCAGCTGGTCCCAGCTGTGAGAAGAGCTTTACCCCCACGGACCCACAGAGTAAGCGATTCCCCACCAGAATTCGAGACTTGTCATTTCAATTGTTATTGCGCCCGGGGCTTGGGCCTTTCGAACGGCTGCTCCTTCCCCAGCAAACGCCGGTGTTTGGCCGACCGACCGGGGGTACGATCAAAGAGCGGGGAGTCAGCCGGGTGACCGCGTCCAGAGTTCGCTCTGGTCGAGGAAGGTCGGGGCTCCGCAGGACAGGGTGCTGGCTAACGGCCAGTCGGAGCGATCCGCAGGAAAGTGCCACAGAAAACAGACCGCCGATGGCTCCTGACTCCGGTTGGGAGCACAGGTAAGGGTGAAACGGTGCGGTAAGAGCGCACCAGCATTCGGGGTGACCCGGATGGCTAGGTAAACCCCACTCGGAGCAAGGCCAAATCGGAAGACGTCGGCGGTCCGCCGCTCCCCTCCTCGGAGGTGGACTCTTCCAGGTAGGCCGCTCAGATGGATGGTCACCGAACGGAACCTCGAAAGAGGCCCGGGAACAGAACCCCGCCTACAAGCTGACTCCTCGCCACTGAGCCGAAAACCCTGATAATTCGGGGTTTTCGTGGGGTCATCTAGCTCGAAACTGCCCAAAACATGACGTACGTGTTGCCCCAGAACTGCCCCAAAACCCATGTGCCATAAGGCGTTGCTGGTACGCCAGGCAGTCAAAGTTGCCCCAAACGCGCGCATAGGCCCTGTGAGAGCCTCTCAGCACCTGGCCGCACCCCTACACCAGCAAGGTCCCCCTAGGCGCGGAGCGCGCGAATACGCGCGTCTGGTGGCATTCCACCTGGGCGCCGCATGTGCAAGGGCGGCAACTGAAC
>CALAML010000087.1 GCA_937925845.1 uncultured Acidimicrobiales bacterium
CACCCCGTCAACAACAGAGGGACGGGGCCCCAAGGGAACCCGTCGGCCCCTGGGGGGCCTTTGGGGTTCCTGCCAGCCAAAAGCTCCGTGCAACGGCCCCCGGAGGGAAGTGCAACGGCGAGACGACGTAACGCGCAGCTGCCAACGCAGGCGAAAGACCCAACCCCAAGCGCCACGGAGTAGGTAAGACGCAAGCCAAGTAAGGCTGGCTGGCCGACGGGCAAAGGCACCCCGTCTGGCGCGTGGGACGGGGCCCCAAGGGAACCCGTCGGCGCCTGGGGCGCCTTTGGGGTTCCTGCCAGCCAAAAGCTCCGTGCAACGGCCCCCGGAGGGAAGTGCAACGGCGGGATGACGTAAGGCGCAGCTGCCAAACGCGCCGCAGGACGTGAGCCAAAGCGCCAAAGTGTAGAAAGGCGCAAGCCAAGTAAAGCCGGCTGGCCGACGGGCGGAGGCATCCCGTCCGGCGCGTGGGACGGGGCCCCAAGGGAACCCGTCGGCGCCGGGGGCGCCTTTGGGGTTCCTGCCAGCCAAAAGCTCCGTGCAACGGCCCGCCCGGAGGGCAGTTAGAGACTTGCGCGTACGGCTTCGTTGAGGCCGATGGTGCGGGGGTCGCCGGTGATGTGGCCGCCCATTTGGTTCATGACATAGCCGTAGCCGATGCCGGTTTCGGGATCGGCGTAGCCGAGGGATCCGCCGGCTCCGGCGTGGCCGAAGGAGCCTTCGTTGAGGAGCGGGGTGAACTCGCCGGTAAGCATGAAGCCGGTGCCGAAGCGGGAGTCGGAGACCAGGGTTTTATCTGGTCCGCGTACCTGTTCGGCGGTCATGTCGGCGACGGTGTCGGGGTTGAGGAGGCGGGTCCCACCGACTTCGGCGACGGTGGCGCCGTAGATGGCGGCGAGCGAGCGGGCGGTGGTGATGCCGTTGGCGGCCGGGATCTCGCTGGCGTGATTCTCTCGACTGTTCCAGACCGGTGCGAAGCCGGCGTCGCTGACCATGGCGCCATCGAGGGTGAGGGCTCGGAAGCCCATGGTGCCGGGGCCGAGGACAGCGAGCATCATCTCGATTTCTTCCTGCGTGGCCGGGGGCGGCTGGTCAAGCAGTTTGGCGGTGCGGTGTTCTTCGGCTTCGGGGAGACCGATCCAGAAGTCGACATCAAGCGGCCCGGCAATTTCTTCTTGGATGAACTGATTGATACGCCGGCCGGCAGGATCGATGCGGGTGATGAGTTCGCCGACGAGCCAGCCATAGGTGAGGGCGTGGTAGCCGTGGCCGTCACCGAAGGCCCACAACGGTGCTTGGGCTTCGAGGGCTTTCACCACCGGGGTGACCGAAAGAACTTCGGTGCGGCTGAGTTGGGCATCGATGGCGGCGAGACCACATTGATGGCTCATCATCTGACGGACGGTGAAGTCGGCTTTGCCGTTCTGGCCAAACTCGGGCCAGTAGCTGGCGACGGTGGCATCGAAGTCGAGTAGGCCTTCCTGGGCCAGCATGCCGGTGCAGATGGCGGCGATGCCTTTGGTGGTGGAGAAGACGAGTTGCAGCGTGTCGTTGCTCCACTCAACCCCGTTCGCCTGGTCGGCGCAGCCACCCCAGAGGTCGGCTTTGAGCTCGCCGTGCTGGTAGACAGCGAAGGCGGCACCAACTTCGTCGTGGAGTTCGAAGTTGGCGGCGAACGCGTCGCGGACACGCTCCCAGCCGGGGGCGACGGTGCCGTGAACAGCATGCTCGACCATGTGTGTCCTTTGTTCTTTGGATCCTTGGGAGATTGGATCGTTGTGGGTGGAGCGAAGGGAGGGTCGCTTCCACTTGTGACACACAGGCTGTCAGATTGAACGCAATTTTGCACATGCGCTCACATCGCGGTTCGCCGATCGATTCGACCCAGTCTTCACGGCCTATCTCCTGTAGAAGCTCCGGTCGGCCACGGTGCCGGGACGACGAGGCAGTTTTCTAAAGCACTTCGAAGGTGAGGCCGGCGTGGGCCACAAGCGCGTCGATCAGCGGCTGACCCATGGCGGTTGATGGGGTCCAGAATCCGCCCGGGGTGTCGGTTCGTTCGGTGGCGAGAAGGGTGGTGGCTGACTCCGCCAGCATCTTGGCGGTGGAGCCGTAGCCAGGGTCGCGATCGCCGGTCACTTTGGTCACGATCTCGTTGCCGCCGGCGGTGCCATAGAAGCGGAGGTCAAAGAATCCCTTTTCCTGGGCATCGGGGCTTGGGCCACTTCCCGGCTTGGGCACAACGTACTGGTTGAGCAGTTTGCGGACGGGTCCGACCGCCGCCGCCCCCATCGAGGCGCCCATGGCTGCGGTGGTGGCTGCGGCTTTAGCTGCGCCGGCGGGGCCGGCACCCATCATCATCGCTTCGTCGTACTGGAAACCGGAGCCCCATGGGTGGTCGGCGAGGGCGTGTGAGCGGTGAACCACTTTGGTGTTGATGCCGGCCATCACAAACGGTGCCACCCATTGGCCGGAGGCCTCGTCGTTGGTGGGGACGGTGACGTTTGGTTGTTTCACACCGGTGCGGCGGTCGGCGGGGGCCAGGGCGTAGGGGTTGGCGATGGTGGATCGAAGGCTCGGGTCGGCCGCCATCTCTTCCATCATGTTCATCATCGAGGCCACCGTGCCGCCGCTCACCCCACCTTTCATGGCTTTGACGCGCATAGCGATGGTGGAGCAGTAGTCGCCGAAGCGCTCATGAGCCTGTTGTTGGGTGAACCACACGCCGACGTCGGACGGAATGGAGTCGAAGCCGCAGGTGTGAACGATGCGGGCACCGCTGGCTACTGCGGCGTCGTGGTGGGTGTCGATCATGCGTTGCATCCACTGCGGTTCTCCGGTGAGGTCGCAATAGTCGGTGCCGGAAGCGGCACAGGCGGCCACAAGTTCGTTGCCGTAGAGGGCGTACGGGCCGACGGTGGAGACGACGATGCGTGCCGACTGAGCCAGTTGGGCCATGGCTTCGGCGTCGGCGGCGTCGGCCACGATCTGTTCAACGTCGGCGCCGGTCTTGTCGACCACCGACTGGAGCTTTTCCTTACTGCGTCCAGCGACGGCCCAACTCAGCTGTCCGTCGTCGGCACCGCTGATGCCGTGGCGTTCGACCATGTAGGAGCAGAGGATTTCGCCGACGAAGCTGGTGGCGCCGAAGATGATGACGTCGAAGGGGGCAGTGTTGGAGCTGGTCATGGTCGGACGCTAGCCCGATCGACCGGTGGACTGCACAAGGCGGGCGTGACACGGGGCTTGGGACCGGGAGGAGCGGGGGTGATGCCCGGCGTCTTAGGACTCGGCTGGGCCTTCGATGAGTCCGCCGAGCAGGCCGGGCCGCTCCCGGCTCGCGACCCGGGCCGCGATCGCGGCGCCGAGCACGGCAAAGAGCACCGCTTCGGGCCAAGCCGGTCCCCGGTGGGCAAAGTTGGGTCCGTCGAGTTTGCCGGCGAGCTGCAACCCCAGCGTGATGACCAGGGTGAGTCCGGCAGATCCACTGGCTGCGATCAGGGCATCGCGGCCGGTTCGCTGGCCCTGGGAGCGGAGGCTGAGCGGCCACGCAGCCGCAGCAAACAGCGGTGCGAAGTGATAGTGGACCGCCGGGCTTCGAATGGCCAGGACCACCCAGATCACACCGACCAGCACGGTGTAGAGAGCACCACGCACATGAGTAGATCCGGAGGTCGGCTGAGCCATAGAAGCCGGAACCCAATCCGAACACCCCCGATTCCCCCGTAAAAGTTTATAGTTTTCGGGGTCAGACCCCGAAAGGTACAAACTCTGGCTGATCGCGGAAACCGGTAGCGTCGGGTCATGGAGTTTTCTGGGCGACTGGTTCTTATCCGTCATGGTCAGACCGAATGGTCGGTTTCGGGCCAGCACACCGGTCGGTCGGATATTCCCTTGACCGAGCATGGGCGGTTCGAGGCCACCGAGGCTCGGACCACGCTGGAGGGTTGGGAGTTTTCCGCGGTCTTTTCCTCGCCCCTGCAACGGGCGGCCGAAACGGCGGAGATCGTGGGCTTGGCGCCACCGATTCAGCTCGACGATCGACTTCAGGAGTGGGACTACGGCGACGTCGACGGGAAGCGGACCGTCGAAATGCGTGAGACCATTCCGGGTTGGTCGGTGTGGACCCATCCCGACACCACCGCTGAGTCGGTCGACGACGTTGGCGCCCGCATCGACTCTTTCCTCAACGAGGCCCTGCCCGCGTTGGGGGCTGAGGCGGCCCAGAGCGACGTCGCCATCTTTGCCCACGGTCATCTTCTGGCGGTCTTTATCGCCCGCTGGCTCGGTCTTGATGCTATCGAGGGTCGGCGCTTCAAGCTGGCAACGGCCACCGTGAGCCTGTTGGACTTCCATCGCGAGGACCGGGTGCTTCGAGCGCTCAACCATCGCTGCGGCGAAGCCCTTCACGCCTGACTCGGCTGATACCGACAGGCGGCGTTGTAACAGATCACAACGAAGCGGGCGTCGCCGTGGGCTTGGGGTCAGTGTTCATAGACTGTGCCGATGTCCGCTTCGTCGATGGCCTCCTCGTTGGTTGATGCACTGACTGCTTCGGTCGCCCCGGTTCTTGCCGGGCTTCCGCTGGCCCAGGCCGAGGGTTCGTCAGGTTTGGGTGATGGCCGGATCGACAACATCATCATCGACCGGTCAGCCCATCTTGGGTTGGGTGTGGCGGTGCTGGTGACGATGACGGTGGCCACGGCTCTGGTGGTGAGGAACGCGGTGAAAAACCAGCCGGCCGACCGGGCCACGTTTTGGGCCATCGGGGTAGCCCAGGTGGTGCTGGGGCTGCAGATCCTGCTCGGCATCAAGCTGCTCGACCAGGGCCAGGGCATCAGCCAGCTGTATATCCACTACGTCGGTGGGCTCATTCCTATGGGTGCGTTCCTCGTGGGCGGTTGGTTCGCTCGCGGTCAAACCGGGAAGTCGAGCCGAATCCTGGCTGCGCTGTTGGTTGTGGGTTACGTGAGTGCGCTGATGGCGTTCTTTATCGGTCGCGCCTTCGTCAACCGCTGACCCGTTCCCTCCCAATCCGCTATCCGGGCAGGGCTAACCGGGCCGCTAACCCAGCTACAGCTGCCAGTCGATCCAGGCTCCGTGATTGTGGCACCAGGCCAGAAACTCTCTAGTGGGGTGGCTGGCGTCGCCGGCATAGTCCAGCAGCGCCAGGGCGCTGAAGTCGCCCTCGTCGGTTTGCGGTTCGGTTTTGCCGACGAGCCGACGGACCACGCTGGGGTGTTCGGCGCTGATCCAGGAGACCGGTCGTCCGGCCTGGCAAAGGACCTCTTCGAAACCGGATCGGCCTTCGGTGTCGAAATAGAACACCACCCACGAGGTCATGATGGCGAGGTGGTGATCGGCCGGAGCTTCCGCCATCAGCGCCGGAAGGTCGGCCAGGGCATCGCCAGCCACAAGTCGGGGTGGGTCGGTGTTGAAGAGGTCGATCGCCGCCGTCAGGCGTTCCTGGCGATCGGCGTGTTCGGGCCAGATGCAGGCTTGGAGCCAGCGCACGGCATCGGGGTCGCCGACGTCGATCGGGTTGCGGTCGAGGCCCACCCGCCATCCGATTGGCGGGAGTGGGCGTTGGGGTGGTCCGTCGGCGAGCGTGTCGCAGCGAAGCTGAACGGTGCTATCGGTTGGCCCGATGCGGTGGTGGCCGTAGTCGATGGCCAGGCGATCGATGGTGAGGTTGAGTCCGGCGCTGGTGCCCACATCGATCAGTGCGATCGGCTCGTTGTGCCGGGTGCCGACCTCCGCCAAGCCGGCAGCCAGGACCGACGCCCGGGCCACCTCGTTGGTTTGGACCCGGCGGGTCAGCATCTGTTCAAGGATCTGGTTGCGATGAGCCTCGACGAAGGAACGGAACTCGCCGACGATCTCCCCCGAAGGAATTTCCTCACCCGCACCGGCGCGGCGGTAGAGGTGGCCCAGCGGGTGATCGATACCGTCGAGGAGAAGGAAGCGGACCACTCCAAGCAGCACGCCGGGGTGGCTGGCGTCGACCGGCGAGTCGCTGACGATGCTCAGCAGGTCGGGGTCATCGGCGATGGCGCGGGTGATGTCGCGATAGGTGCGGGAGTAGGTGCTGGCGCTGTTCTCGGAATAGAAACGAAAGCTCTCGGCAAGATCCACGATGCCGGTCTACCCGCTTCAGGCCCGAGTGCCTACCAGTATTCTTCGTAGTGGATGTTGCCGGGGGCCTTGCGGCGGTCGAGGGTGAAGCCCCGCTTGGAGAGCAACTCCACCACACCCGTCACTTCCGGGTACACCGCATTGCCCTTATCGTCTTCTTCTTCGGGCAGTCCGATCATGGCCGGGTTGCCGCAAAGGAACACGTGGGTGTTGTCGGGGTGAAGCTCCACCCCGAGGTCGTTCGAGAAGGTGTCGGCTTCAACCAGACTCTGGATGTAGCGCTTCTCGACGTCGGGTTCACGGGTGGGCAACGGCAGATAGTGGTAGTTCGGATACCGCTCTTCGAGGGTGCGGTGGGAATCGATGTAGCCCAGGTCCTGCCACTGGCGCACCGAGACCGCCGAAACGATCGGACCGACGTGGCCGCGGCGCAGCAGGTCGATCACCATGCCGTTGTGCGGGGCCTCGCCGGTGCCGGTGGACAGGAAGATGATGGTCTGGTTGGGGTCCTGTACCGCGTTGAGGGTGTATCGCCCGGCCACCTTGGGGCCGAGGTAGAGCCGATCGCCGGGGCGCTTCAGCGCGAGGCGCGGTGTGAGCGCCGGCGTGTTGTCCTCCGTTGGCGCCACCAGCACGATGTAGAACTCGAGCTCATCGTTGGCGTTTTCGTCGGTGAGGTAGCCGGTGTCGTCGAACATTCGTGACGAGATCGAGTAGGAGCGCCGGATCAGCTTCTCCCACTTGTTGTCGAGGTCGCTATCGGTGGCGTCGTCGACCCGATCTTCCCAATAGCCGAGGCCGAGGGTGGCGTACTGGCCGGGAAGGTAGGAGGTGTCGCCGTCGTCGGGCTTCACCCGCAGCACCCACAGGTCGGAGTGGGTTGGCTCGAAGTGGGTGATGACCGCGTTGTAGTGCTCGGCCCGGAGCTCGTCGATGGCGCCGGTGTGGCGCCGACGCACCTCACTGCTGTCGGGCACCACGGTGTCGAGCTCCGGGAAGAAGGCCTGAGCCATCTCCGGTCCGATGCGCCAGCCCGGTGCCACCGGCGGCTCGTCTGGTGCTTCGTCGCCGGTTGGTTCGCCGAGCATCCACACTTTGCCCGAGGTCGCGGCTGCTTCGGTGCAGTTGATCTCCGCTGGTGTCGGGGTGCGGCGTGGCGCGGCAAACACCACGTGGTCGAATTGGAGGTCGGGGGTGCGGCGGTCGTCGAAGTACGCCATGGGGAAACCCTCGACGTCGCCGATGGCATCGGGGGCAAACCGGTACAGCACGGTGGCTTTACGGTCCCGCTCGAGCCGGCGCAGGATGGCATCGCCAGCGGGGGACAGGCGCGACGGGTCGAGGCCTCGGGCGGCGAGCACGACCCGGTTGTTGAGTTCGGCGACCGCAGCAGTGAGTTCAACGGCGCCGTCGCTGGCGCCCACCACCAGCACGTCTTCGTGCTCTCCGAGCTGGCTTAGGTCGTCGATGTGCACCCGCGAGTCGATGCTGATCGGGACATCGGGGGCCCAGCCTTCAAGCTGGGGCCGGTCGGCAACCAGCACCGCTCGGGTGCGGTAGGCGAGCTTGTTGGTGGTGACGATGACATGTTCGCCGTCGGCATCCAAGTCGATGCTCGACACCTCTTCGCCGAAGCCGACGTCGAGTTGGTTCTCACCGATCAGGCCCGGGAAGGCCACTGCGCTTCCCCGCTCGATGATCCGGACCAGCTTTACCCCGGACCGGATCGAGGACACGGCAACGGAGAGGCCACCAGCGCTGCCGCCGATGATGACAATGTCGTACGCCGTGCTTGGGCCCGTTGTGCTTTCGGTGTCCGTCAACTCACTTGCTCCCTCTGATTGGTAGGGGTGGTCGACCGACCGATGGTTGGCGCCGGTTTGAATCGGTCGCTACCGGTCTGTCGCCGAAGGCCTCCCCCTACTCCAAGATAGACCCTAACGGCCGAGACCTCCCGTTGGCCGGCGGTCCGCCGCGGGAGGCCGCTAGTTGGGTAACTAGGAAGCGGTGGTGACTTCGACCACGATGGCTCGGGCTGCGGCTTCGTCGGCGGCAGGCACCCGCACCGCGTGCTGGTTGGCATCCGGATCCGCCAGATCGCTGCCGAGTTCCAAAAAGGTGGCTTCGATACCACGCTCTTCCAGTACCGCGTGGGCCACAACGGCGGTGCCGATGTTGGTGCCGAGCTCAATGTCGCGGTACCCGCTGAGACCCTGGTCGGGGAGGGCAGCGCGCACCGAAGCCTCGAGATGCTCATCGGGCGCAGGCGCCGGGGGAGGAGCGGCCGGAGTGGCCATGGCGGTCGGATCGCCGGAGGGCTGACCTGCGGGGACGACCGGAGCTGCCGGCGGCGCGGCGGCGTCCGGTGTTGGCGCAGGTTGATCGGATGGAGGTGGGGATTCTGGTTCGTTCTCCATGAACTACAGGGTAAGGAGAGCTGGCGGCTACCGCTATCGGGCGCCGCGGATAAGGCGGCCCGGTCGGGCCCCGGTGTCGGCGCCATGATCACGGGTCACTTCCCCGGCGACGATGGTGTAGTCGTAGCCGGTGGCGCTCTGGAGCAACCGTCGGCCTCCGGCCGGTAGATCGTGGACCATCTCGGGGCTGTGGAGGGTGAGCTCGTCGAGGTTGATTACGTTTACATCGGCGCGTTTGCCCACTTCGAGGGTGCCTCGGTCACCAAGGCCATACAGGGCTGCGGTGTCATTGGACTGCTTCTTCACCACCCACTCAAGGGGGAGCTTTTCGCCGCGGCTGCGGTCGCGGGCCCAGTGGGTGAGCATGAAGGTGGGGATGGAGGCATCACAGATCATGCCGCAGTGGGCTCCGCCGTCGGAGAGGCCCGATACCGACTGTGGGTGGGTGAGCATGTCGCGGATCACGTCGTGGTTTCTCTCGACGTAGTTGAAGATCGGCATCATGGCCATGGCCCGACCGTTGTCGGCCAACAGGTAGTCGTAGAAGAGTTCAAGTGGATCGCGACCCTGGGCTTCGGCCATGGCCACCACGCTGGCTTCGGCGGGCGGTTCGTAGTCGGGGATGACGCCCATCGGGTAGAGCTGGTGGAACATCATCTGTACAAACGCGGTCATGCCGTCGAAGAGCACGTCGGGGTTGGCGGGCAGGTCTTCTTCGCCGAGGATCGCTTCCTTTACTTCGGGCTTGGCCATCTCGGCGACCCGCTCGTCGAGCGGAAGCTCAGCCAAGGCCACGTAGGTGGGACGCTTGGCGAACGGGTGGTGGGTCTGGAGGCCGATCAGAAGCCCGAACGGTCGGGCCGCCACCTGCGGATAACACTGGGCCCCGTCCTCGACCGCGGCCAGCGACTCAGCCATCAGCTCTTTCCACTGGTCGGGTTCGGTTTCGTTCTGGATGAGCGCGAAGGTGACCGGCCGGCCGATCTCGGCGGAGAGCTTGCGCATCCAGGCCATCTCCACCGGCGCTTTCACCAGTTCCTGACCGTCAGCTCCGGCCGGCGCCAGTTCGAATACGCCGGTGCCGGCGTCGGCCAGGGCGTAGCCGAGGCCAAACAGTTCGTCTTCGGCGGCGAAGGTACCAGGCACCGGTTCACCATCCATGGCCCGATGGCCAAGCACCCGCGATGTGGACACACCGAGGGCTCCGGCTTCGATGGCCTCGCGCACGATGCTGCGCATTTCGGCAATGTCTTCGGGGGTAGCGGGTTCGTTGGCTGCGCCCCGGTCGCCCATCACGTAGCCGCGCACCGCGCCGTGGGCGATTTGAGTGCCGACGTCGATCGAAAGGCGGCGCTGGTCCAAGACGTCGAGGTATTCGCCAAAGGTTTCCCAGCCCCAGGTCATTCCTTCGCTGAGCGCGGTGCCGGGGATGTCTTCCACGCCTTCCATCAGTTGGATCAGCCATTCCTCTTTGCCCGGCTTGACCGGGGCGAAACCCACCCCGCAGTTGCCCATCACCACGGTGGTGACGCCGTGACCGGCCGAGGGGTTGAGTTCGTCGTCCCAGGTCACTTGGCCGTCGTAGTGGGTGTGGCAGTCGACAAAGCCGGGGGTGATGATGCGGCCGGTGGCATCGATGGTGTTGGCCGCGTCGCCGGTGAGCGGCGCGTCGGCGGTGCCGATGGCCGCCACCTTGCCGTCGATGATGGCCAGGTCGCCCAGGAAGGCGTCGGCGCCGGTGCCATCGACGATGGTGCCGCCGGTGATGATCAGGTCGTAGTCAGTCATCCGAAATATCCCCCGTGGTTAAGGTGGCTCGCCCCAACCCACGCCGAGGTGCCACTTACGAATAACGATAGCAATCCTCGACCGCGTGTAGCCCGAAATGTCGGTGCTCACCGCTGATAATCAATGTCCAGCGCCGACATTTCGGCTGGTGACGAGGGCAAAAGCGATGATGGCGGGGATAGTGACCACCGCCATTGCGGTGCCAACCGACAACGAAGTATCGGCCAGGCTGCCCACCACTGTTGGGCCCACCAGGCCGGCGAGGCGGGAGCCACCGGTGAGGGCGCCGAGACCTCGGCCGGTTTGGCCCGGCAGCTTGGCCGCCATGTCGTAGAGACGGGGAAAGAACGGAGCGTTGCCCAGCCCGGCCGCCACAAAGAAGATGGTGGTGATCCACTGGTTGGCTATCAACGATTGGCCGGCGAGACCGATGGCGGCAACGACAATCGCCACCCGAAGCAGACGGTCGGGGCCAAGACGAACCTCGAGCCAGTCTCCGCTGAAGCGGGAGATGGTCATGCCCGCGGTGTAGGCCACAAAGCCGAGCGTCGCGATACCTGCGCTGGCACCAAAGTCATCGGCGAGTCGGAACGCGGCCCAGTCCGACGACGTCACCTCCATCACGATGGCCAGGGCTCCGGCGATGGCCATCAACACCAGCGCTCGGCTGGCGCCACCCCGCGCCGGTCGGACCAAAGCGGTGTTGGCCTCTTCCGGGGCTTCGGTGTTGTGGGCGCCACCGACATTGGCATTGGCGCTGTCGGCATCGGGGGTGGCTTCGTCCTGCGGCAGCAGGCCCTTCGACACAAACACCAGGGCCAGCGCCAGCACCGCGGCGGTGGCGATCAGGTGGGTCTGCACGGACACTCCGGCCCGCGCCATGCCGGTCGACACCAACCCGCCGGTGACCGTGCCGAGGCTCCAAAGACCGTGCAGCCGGTTCATAACCGGGGTGTGGCGGCGGCCGCTCAACCAGGAGCCCTGGAGGTTCATCGATACGTCCACGATCACGTCGAGGCTGTGGACCATCCCGAGGCCCACCAGCAGCATCAGCGGGTGGCCAGCGAGGCCGATCACACAGAGCGCAACGGTAAGCCCGGCGGCTCCTGCAGTCATCGTCCAGCGGCTGGTGAATCGTTCGATCAGTTGGCCGACGATCAGGCTGGCCCCCATGCCGAAGATGGCGGCGGCGGCCAGCATCACCCCGAGCGTGCCCAGACCCAGATCGAGCCGGTCGCGGATCTCCGGCAGGCGGGGCACAAAGCTGGCGTAGATCGCTCCGTTGATAAAGAACTGGGTCGCCACCGATACCAGGGCCCGGCGGTCTCCGGGCCGTTCGGAATCGGTCGGAGCCCCGGTGGGCGCGGATGAAGCCAAGAGCTAAGTCTGACATCTCCCAGGGTGAGTTACGCGGGCGCAGCAAAATCGTCGAGGAGATGGCGCGGAGATGAGCCAGACTCAAACCATGAGCGATCGCAGTCAGGTCACCGGAACCCAATCGGACGAGTTGGCCGAGGCCAACGAGTCAAACAGCGCGGCCAAGTTGGAGTTGTTGGAATTGGGTCATCGTGCCGCTCGCCGCTTCATCGAGGCCGAACGCAATACCGAGGTGATGCCATCGCCGAAGGCCATCGCTGACCTCGATGCGTTCGATCACGTCGGCCTCGATGATCCGTGGCCGTCGGCTGAGGTGATCAAGCTGCTCGGGTCGGTCGGGTCGGCGGCGGCGATGGGACAAAACAGCGGGCGGTACTTCGGCTTTGTCAACGGCGGTGTGGCTCCGGTGGCGTTGGCCGCTGCCGCCCTGAGCACCGCTTGGGATCAGAACTTGGCCTTGCCGGTGATGTCGCCGGCTGGCTCCCGCATCGATGCCGCTGCGGCCCGGATGATCGTGGACGTGCTGGGTTTGCCGAGCCAAGCAGTGGCCACCTTCTGCGGCGGGGCAACCATCGCCAACCTCACCGCGGTGATCACCGCCCGTGACACCTTGATCGAGCGCACCGGCTGGGACGTGCACCGACAGGGTCTCTCCGGAGCTCCGCCCATCTCAGTGATCGCCTCGGCGGAAGCCCATATCTCGGTGCTGAAGGTGCTGCGGCTGGCCGGCATCGGAAGCGATGCCGTCACCGTCGTGCCTACCGACGATTGCGGTCGGTTGGTGGCCGCTGAGCTGCCGGAGCTTTCGCCGCAGTCGGGTCCGACGCTGGTGCTGCTGCAGGCCGGCAACGTCAACACCGGCCATAGCGATCCCTTCGACGCCATCCATGATCACCTCGAGGCGTCGGGCGCTCCGAATACCTGGGTGCATGTCGATGGTGCGTTTGGCCTTTGGGCTAACGCTACGCCCGAACGTCGCCAGCATGTGGCCGGTGTGGAGCGGGCTGATTCCTGGGCTACCGATGGGCACAAATGGCTCAACTCGCCCTACGACGCGGGGGTCGTGATCTGTGCTGATCCGGCCCGGTTGCACCGGTCGATGGCGAGCACCGCGGCCTATTTGCCCATCGAAGATGGTGAGCGCTCGCTGATGAACCTCGGGCTGCAAATGTCCCAGGCCGCTCGGGCGGTGCCGATCTGGGCCATCCTTGCCAGTGAAGGTCGCGACGGGGTGGCCCGGGCGGTGGAGGGGTGTTGCCGGGTCGCCGAACACTTCGCCGATCGTTTGGCCGCCGCTGGTGCGGAAGTGTTGGCCCCTGTTGTGTTGAACCAGGTGCTGGTCAGTTTCGGCGACGGCGCTACGACCGATGGTGTGGTGGAAGCGGTCCAGCGCGATGGCACCTGTTGGATGGGAGCTACGGAGTGGCAGGGTCGGCGGGCCATGCGGATCAGCGTGTCCGACATCTCGACCACCATCGCTGACGCCGACGCCAGCATCGATGCCGTCCTCGCCTGTCGGGAACGGGTCACCAAACAAGATCTGTGACTCCGAGCGCGCCAAAAACAGCGCGCCAGCCGTCACAAATCTTGGTTGGGGGTGCGTCGGGGGCGGCTGGTTGGGTGTGATGCCCTATGGTTGCCCGATGACTTCTGACGCTGACGGTTCGGCTGACTCCGACGATGGGGCCCGCGATGCGGTGACCGGAATCGATCATGATCCGGTCTCGGAGTGGCTCGAGGCCAACATCGACGAGGCGGAGGGGCCGTTTACGTTTTCGGTGATCACCGGCGGCCATTCCAACATCACCTATCGGGTTGACGGCGCCGGCCCCCGATCGTTGGTGCTGCGCCGGCCGCCGCTCGGGGCCGTGCTGGCCACGGCCCACGACATGGGTCGCGAGCACAAGATCATCAGCGGGGTCGGTCGCAGCGATGTGGTGGTGCCCGAAGCGCTTGGCCTGTGCGAGGACGAGTCGGTCAACGGCGCCCCCTTCTATGTGATGAACCATGTGGAAGGGGTGGTGTTCCACGATTCGGAGAGTGTCCGGACATCGATGCCGGATTCCGCAACCCGTCAAGCGTGTAGCCAGGACGTCGTCGAGGTGCTGGCCAAGCTCCACCTGGTGAACCCCGACGAGGTGGGGTTGGGCGACCTTGGTCGCAAGGAGGCCTATCTGGCCCGCCAGCTCAAGCGGTGGGCCGGGGGGTGGGAGAAGGTGAAGACGCGAGAGCTGCCTGGGATGGAGCGGGCCCACGAGCTGCTGGTTGATCGCATGCCGCCCCAGCACTGCACCGGCATCGTCCACGGTGACTACCGACTCGGCAACATGTTGGTAGATCCATCGACCGGCGCGGTGCAGGCGGTGTTGGATTGGGAGCTGTGCACGCTTGGCGATGTGCTGGCTGATGTCGGCTACCTGTTGAACAACTGGGTTCAGCCCGATGAGTCCGATCTGGAGGGGGCCACCGCCAACCCGACCGCTGCGGGCGGTTTCACCAGTCGTGAAGAGGTGGTTGAGCGCTACGCCGAGCTCACCGGTTTTGAGGTCACCAGCATCAACTACTACCGGGCCTTTCAGGCCTGGCGGTTGGCGGCCATCGTCGAAGGGGTGCTGGCCCGCTACCTCAAAGGGGTGATGGTCGATGAATCGGCCAACACCGACGCCATCCGGCTACAGGTCGACACCCTCTGCGAGCGGGCGCTCCACTTCCTAGAGTAGGCAGGCTGGATCGTTAGATCGAGCGGGCCAGTCGGATGCCGCTGGCCTGCCACCTGGTGTGGGGTGGGAAGAAGTTTCGGTAGGTGAGCCGGGTGTGGTCGGGTTGGGTCATGTAGCAGCCGCCGCGAAGCACGTACTGGTTGTTCATGAACTTGCCGTTGTATTCGCCAACCGCTCCGGGGGCCGCGGCAAAACCTGGGTACGCGGTGTAGGGGCTGGCCGTCCATTCCCAGAGGGTGCCGAACATGGCGGTCTCATCGGGGCCGGGTGCAACCGGGTGCCAGATGTCGCCTTGGCGGTAGTGGCCGATGTTGGGGTCGAGGTCGCGGGCTCGGACTTCCCATTCGGCCTCGGTCGGCAGTCGGGCGCCGGCCCAGCGGGCGAAGGCGTCGGCTTCGAAGTACGAGATGTGGCTGACCGGTTCGTTGAGGTCGATCTCGTGCACACCGTGCAAGTCGAACTTGGTCTCTTCCCCCTCGGCCCAGTAGAGCGGGCGGCAGCGGCCTTCGGCGGCCAGGTTGGCCCAGCCATCGCTGAGCCACAGCATCGGGTCGCGGTAGCCGCCGTCGGCCATGAACTGCTTCCAGTCGCCGCAGGTGACGAGTCGGTCAGAGATCTCCACGTCGATGATGAGGACCTCGTGGCGTGGTCCTTCGTTGTCGAAGGCGAAGCTGGTGCCATCGACGGCGCTGTCGGTGCCGATTTCGTAGACGCCGCCATCGATTCGTGTCCACGACTCGGCGGCTTCGGGGGAGGCCTGGCGCGGGGCATCGATGTAGGGGCTTGGGAATGGGTGGCGGGTGAGGAGATGGAGCGCATCCATCAACAACAGTTCCTGGTGCTGTTGTTCGTGATGGATCCCGAGTTCGATCAGCGTGAGCTGTTCCTCGGTGGGGCCATGGGCTTCGAGGTCGGCCACGGCCTGGTCGATGCTGCGCCGGTACTCCACGACGCGGTCGTTGCTCGGTCGGGTCAGCAGGCCTCGCTCGGCTCGTGGCTGCCGCTCACCCACGGTGTTGTAGTACGAGTTGAACAGGTACGAGAAGGTTTCGTCGAAGGTTCCGGCCACCGGACTGTTAGCCGCGTTCACCACAAACGTCTCAAAGAACCACGTGGTGTGGCCCAAATGCCACTTTGTGGGGCTGGCGTCGGGCATCGACTGGGCCACCTGATCCTCCGCCGAGAGCGGCTCGGCCAGTTGGAGCGACTGGTGCCGGGTTTCGGTGAACCGGCCGATCAGGGCGGGAACATCGACAGGGGAGGCAGCTGAGTCAGGGGCGGCGACAGGGGCTTCGTCGGTCAAGCTCATGGGTAGACAGGCTAGGCCTTGTGTTGGAAGACGGGTCAGCAGTACAACCCCTGCCCTGTCGGTGATGTTCCCGACCAGGCGAGGAATCAGGCCCAAGAATCAGCGAGATGGGGCCGGAAAAGGGTTAGGAATCGGTCCCTGGACGGCGTTCGGCCTCGGCGTGGGGATCGCCGGTGTAGCCCGGCGGGAAGGTGCGGGCCAGTTCTTCGGCCGTTGGGTTTTTGCGCTTGCGGGCCTCCGACGGAAGCTCGGCGCTGATAGCGGTCATGATGCGTTTGGTGTCGGCGTCGGCGCTGCGATATTTCAGATCGACGGGCTTGCCGACGCTGGCCGATACATCGGGCCGCTTGAGCGGGTTGAGGCTGGGAAGCCGTGCGCTTCGGGGCCAGACCAGTTCGGTACCCCATAGCCCGACCGGGATCACCGGCGCCCGGGTCATGTCGGCCAGCTTGGCTGCGCCCCAGCGACCCTGAAGTTCAGGGTCGAAGAACGCGGGGCCGCGGGGAATGGTGCCCTGCGGGGCCATCATGATCACCTCGCCGCCTTCGAGGGCCTTGGCCGCGGCCTTCAATGGTTCGTCGGAACCGCTGGCCCGTTCCACCCGAACACCGCCGAGAGCTCGGGCGAGTCGGCCGATCACCGGAACGTCGAAGACTTCCTTTTTCCCGAGGCCTCGGGCGTTGCGTCCGGCCCGGTGGATCAGCATGCCCATCACCGTGGGGTCGTAGTAGGAGCGGTGGTTAAACACGATGATCGCCGGCCCGTCAGCGGGGATGTTGCTCACCCCTTCGAAGGTGATGTCGGCATACGGCGCGGCCAACTCGGGTCGCATGAAGGGTCGGGCCCACTGCTGAATTTCGAGCCCGGCGATCTTGGCCACCCCTTCAGGCTTGTCGAGGTGGCGGATCGGCCATCCCTTGAGCAGTGAGGTGGCCACCAGTTGGGCGTCGGGGTTTACCGCGACCGGGTGGCCGACCATGTCGAGCAGGGGAGCGTCGAAGTAGCTGTCGCTGTAGGCGTAGCAGTTGCCGAGCTTGATCTTTCGCTCGGCACACCACTCGGCCACCGCGTCGGCTTTGGTTCGGCCCCAGACAAAGGGCCCGTCGAGCCGGCCGGTGTAGGCCCCAGCCGCCACCTCCCAGCGGGTGCAGACCACATCGTCGAAACCGAGCTCGTCGACCAACGGGCGAACAAAGGCGTCAGGGGTGGTGGTGGCCAATACCAGCGCCCGCCCCTCGTCGCGGTGTTCATCAAACACCTGTTGGGCGAAGGGTTGAAGGTTGGCCACGATTTCCTTGGCCGCCGCTTTGCAGGCCTTGGCCACGTCCTTGGTGGGCCAGCCCTTGGCCGCTCGACCGGCCAGTTTGCTCGGCTGCATCAGCAGCCAGTTCTCGCCGAAGACTTCATAGAAGGTGGCGAGGGTGTCGGCGAAGGGGATGGATCCGGCGCTGCTAACGCCTGCTTCTTCGAGATGCTTGCCGAAGATCACCGAGGACGAACCGGAGATCAGGGTGCGGTCGAGGTCGAAGATCGCCGCTGCGGAAAAGCCCTGGGCCGGCTTGGCCTGCTTGTTGCCTTCAACCTTTTTGGTCTTGGGAGCTTTCGACGCTTTGGCTTGGTCCTTCGCCGCCTTCGATCTAGCGGCGTTCTTCGAATCCTTGCCCGGCCCCTTGGTTGTCTTTGCCTTGCCTGACTTGTTGGCTGACTTGGCCTTGGTCGCTTTGGCCGACTTCGACTGAGCCGATTTCGACTTGACCGATTTCGACTTGGGCTTGGGCGATTTGGCGGACGCGGCCTTCTTTGATGCGGTTGAGCCGCTGCGCTTCTTGGTGTCGGAGTTGGCCATGTAGTGGTGTGCCTCGCTCAATTGCGGGTGCCGTGTCGATCTCGGTCGTTGCGACCTCGGCCGTGCCTGGCTCACCCTGTCGTCCGCCGGCCCAGGGAGTTAAGTTCCTGTGGCTACACTTCAGCCTACTTGCCCACCGTTGGGCTGCGCCGAGCCGGGCTGAAACCGACCCGAGTGTTGCCCGTCTAGCACCGCGCCGTTCCAGTCCTGTTGGGGAAATTAGAAACAGTTGTCTAGAGAACCGCGTGCGGTCTAGGCTCTGCTTGAGCTGGGGCTACGGTAGAGCAGTAGTGCTGAAGGGGGCTACACATGGTTGAACGGGTCAAAGGTTTGAAGCGGGGTCCGAGCTTCTTCCTCGCCGGGGTTGTGGCGCTGATCGCGTTGGCCCTGGCTACCCGGGGACAGTGGGCCTGGGTGCTCAACGACGATGAAGCCCAGACCCGCGACGTTGAAGCTCCGACGCTCACCGACATCGACACTTCCACCGAGCGTCTCTATCGCATCGCCCCGAACGACGGTTCAACCCTGACCTACTCGGTAGAGGAGAACCTGGCCGCCGCCGACCGCACCGCTTCGGGTTCCACGTCGGTGATGGCCGGCGATATCGCCATCAACACCGACGACCCCGACGCGACACGCCTGGGCCAGATGGTGATCAACGTCGAGATGCTCGAGTCGGACTCCACGTTGCGGGACAAGCGCATCCGCCACGACTTCCTCGAGAGCACCCATTGGCCCTTCGCCACCTTTGAGGCGACCGAGATCTCCGGTTTGCCCGCCACCATCGCTACCGGCGACGGCGCCACCACCGAGGCCGACATCACCATCACCGGCGACCTCACGCTGAAAGAGGCCACCAACCCGGTGACCTTCAGTGGTTCGGCCCGCCTGACCGACGACGTCATCACCGCCACCGTCTCGGGCACCGTGCTGATGAGTGACTACGACATCGGCCCGATTCACGTGGCCGCGCTGGTGCACACCGGCGATGAAATCGACTTCACCCTCGACATCTCCGCGGACCGGGTCGACGTTGGTGCCGCTCCCGCCGACGCCGATGAGTTGGCCAGCAACCTGGTCGACAGCTCCTATGGTGACGGTGCTTTCTCCGACACGGTGCTTCCAGTGATCGAGGAGCGTTGCGCCGCCTGCCATACCGCCGGTGGCCCGGGCCACTCGACGGTGCAGTTGGAGACGGTGGGTGATGTCGCCGAGCTCGCCGATGGCATCGCTCTGGTCACGGAGTCGCGCTACATGCCGCCGTTCCCAGCGTCGCCGCTGAGCCTGAAATTCGAACACGACTACTCGCTCGACGAGAGCGAGATCGCCGCTATCAAGGAGTGGGCCGATAGTGGTGGCGGTATCGATGTGGAACCCGACACGCCGCTGCGCCCCGATGAGGTTCCGTTTGAGCCCATCGAGCGCGACCAGGTAGTGCCCGCCCGTGGCACCTACGTGGGTGATCTGGCCAAGAAGGACGACTACCGCTGCTTTATCCATGACATCGCCGACCCGGAGGGTGACGGTGAGTGGATCACCGGGATGACCTTCGAGCCCGACAAGCTCGAGGTGGTCCATCACTCGATCGTCTATCGGGTTCCCGCCGAGGGGCGCGAGGAGGCCGAGCGCCTCGATGGCGCCGATGGCCGTCCGGGGTGGGAGTGTTTCGGCCGGTCCAACATGGAGACCCCCGGGGTGGAGTCGATCGGCGGCTGGGCTCCCGGTCAGCAGCCGCGAGTGTACCCGGATGGCGTCGGCATCTTCCTGAAGCCGGGCGAGATGATCGTGAACCAGATCCACTACCACTTCGACCACGACACCCCACCGGATCAGTCGGTGCTGGTCTTCGACACGGTGAGCCCCGAGGAGTTGGCGGCCCGGGATGAGCCGATGACTCACATCACCGGGCGGTCCTACCTGACACCCGCTGAGGGGCCGTGCACCCCCGAAGAAGAGGGCCCGTTGTGTGATCGCGACAACATGCTTGAGCTCTTCGACGAGCTCTACGGCGGTATCGCTCCCTTCATCCCCGACGCCCTGATTCGAGCCTGCGGCGGTCAGCTCGACGACTACAACGAGCTGTTCGAGGAGACCAAGTTCTCCAGTTCGTGTGATCTCAAAGCGCAGGATCATGGCACCCTCTATTCGGTGCTGGGCCATATGCACGAGTTCGGTGACGCCTACCGGATGACCCTCAACCCCGACACCCCCGAGGAGCGGATCCTGCTCGACATTCCGCGGTGGAGTTTCGAATGGCAGCTCTACTACGTGCCGACCGAAGAGGTTCGCATCGAGGAGGGTGACGTCATACGGTTCGAGTGCACTTGGGATCGACGCAACAACACGATGGAAGAGCCGCGCTACATCACCTGGAACGAAGGCACGGTCGATGAGATGTGCTTCTCAAGCGTGTCGGTGATTCCCGACGTCAACTCCGAGGGTGAGCCTCGCCGGTAGGGCGCGGGCGCACGGCGGCGCCGGTCGGTCGGCGCGACGGTGGTGTCCCCGCTCAGCTCAGGAGATCGGCAAAGGCGTTCTCGACGTCGTCGCGAAAGGCCGCCGGCTCGGCGATCGCTTCCGGATCGATGAAGAGACCGATGTCGAATTTGCCGTTGTACGACAAGGCAGTGATGTTGACCGGTGTGCCGGCGAGTGGGCCCATCGGCACGCTGGCTTCGACCCGGGCACCGGCGCAGTAGAGCTCGAAGGGTGCTCCCCGCAGGTTTGAGGTAACAAAGTCCATGTTGGCGGCCTGGGCTCGCGCCGCTCGGGTGACCACCGACGTGGGTAGCAGGTTGGCCACCGCCGCCAGGCTGGTAACTCCGCCGCTTTGGCGGGCCTGTTCCTTGGCCGCTTCGGTGACACTTCGGACTTCGGCCATCCGTTGCGCAAAGGACATTTCGGCGCCGCTGAGGTGGATTGGGACCGGAGTGAAGGAGTTGCCTCCAGCCATGGCGTCGGTGCGGGTCGAGACCACAAAGCTGGTGTTGAACCGGTCGACGCTGATGTCGCGGGCCGCGTGGTAGCGCACCGCCGCTTCGGTGACACCGACCAGGAAGAGGTCGTTGATGCTGCCGTCGAGATCCTTGGCTTTGGCCTTCAGACCCTCGAGTGAAACCTGGACGTGTTCGAGGTGTCGGTGCCGCGACCGGTTGGCCCATAGTGGCGAACCACCCAGAACATCGCTGGCCGCGCTGCCAAACTGGGCCACGGTGGCCCAAGCCGACGCGCCTGCGGTGGAGATGGCGTCGGGGACCCGGGACGGGTCGGCGGGGATCATCGACAGCTCGCCAAGCACCCGACGGGTGATGCCGACGTTGCGGCGAATCAGATGGTTGGCGGTGCTGCGCGCGGTGGAGGCCAGGTCGTTGCCGAGATCGCCACCCTGTTCCTTGCTGCGGTGTTCGGCCACCGCCTCCTGGATCAATGCCTCGATGTCGACCTCGGGTGGTGGCGGGTCGTCGCGGCCGAGCTGGTGGTAGATCTCCGCCATTCGGAGCTGACCCATACCGTCGCTGATCGAGTGGTGGAACATCGACCACAGGGCGCCTCGACCGTCGGCCATGCCGTCGATCACCACAAACCGCCAGAGTGGACGGGTGCGATCGAGCGGCTCCCGGTAGAGCTGGGCGCTCAGCTCGAGCAGCTGGCGGGTGGTTGCCGCCCCGGGCAGGGTGATCCGACGGAGGTGGTAGGTGAGGTCGAACTCGGGGTCGGGGACCCAGGCCGGTGTCGACAGCCGACCGAAGCCCGGGACAACTCGCTGTTGGAGTCTGGGGATGCGGGCCACGCCGTGGCGGATGTGTCGTTCGAAGCAGTCGAAGTCAATCGGCCGATCCAAAAGGGCGAGAGCGGCCCCGCTGGGGTTGAGCCACGGGTCCTTCTCGATGTTCCACATCAGTGCTTCGTGTTCAGACATTCGACCGCCGCCCGCAAACTCGCGGGGCTTGGCCGCCTTTGGGCGCCGGGTTGCCGCTTCGGTCATGTCGGTACCGCCTTGCCGGGTCCGTCCGGCTGTCCTGAGGCGTCTCCACCAATGCACCCCGAGCGAGGTACAAAAGCGAATGCCTGACAGGGGAGAAATCTGGTCATCCTGCGCCCAGTCGGCGCCGTGGGCCCAGCGTTTAGTGTGAAGGAGAATCTGTCAAGCGGAGCGGGCGAGAATCGGCGTGGAAACCGAGGCATCGCGTCGGATCGCCCGCGGCTTGGGGACCTCAAGCTGGGGGTTCCCGATGTCGATGACAGGACTATGGCGGACAATGCGGACATTGCGGACACTGTTGTGTTCTCGAGGGCGGTGTTCCTGAACCCAGCGCTGTCGAATCCGGGATTCGGCTCCGCTTTCGACCCGGCCCGGCCCCGTGATTTCCGGTGGTGAAGCGACCGCGTTTCTGGCGTCGGTCGGCTTCGGGTGCGAGCGACGGTCATCGGTTCGCTTCTTGGCAGATCGACGGCATGCGAGACCCGGGGAGTCGGATCTTTGCCGTTGCTGCGGTTTCGCAGAGTCACCTCTTCTACTCGCTGCAGGCGAGCCAGGCCAGCGTTGATGAGCTTCGCGACGCCAGCGCTGCCGGCTCAGTGATCGACATCTTTGACCAACGCCTGTTTTCTCATCAGCGCTACCTGCCGGTGGTGAAGGTGCAACGGCCCGATCTTGTATCGATCTCTGGTCGAGGGCCGATGGTCGAAGTGATGACCAATGCCGAAAATCATCGCCACACGATTCGGACCTCGATGGACTTTGGTGAGGACTCGGTTGGTGAATACGTGGCCGAACGCTTGGCTACCACCGCCTGGAGTGTGGCCCTGGTTCCCCGCTCCGACGTCGAGGGACGGACGATCTGGAGTCTCCCGACGGCTGATCGCGGCGCGGCGGGCACGTCGGATGGTCGGACTGGTGGCGGCCGCGACATGGGCCTGCGGGATCTGGGCTAGCAGTCTTTCTAGAACCTTCGAACTTCGGATCCCGCAGCTGAAGTGGGGCAAGCGACGGAACGAGGTTGAGGTTTGGCCGAGGTGCCGGACGGGTGATCAGTCTTGGCCGGTGGCTGCCGGGACCGACCGGTCTGCGATCGGGATTTTGGTCGGCAGCGTCTCTCCGAGTGGGGCCGGCCGGGCCAGGAGAAAGCCTTGACCCATGGGGATTCCCAGGTTGCGACAGGCATTCAGCATCTCAACCGTCTCGATCCCTTCGGCGATCATGCCCACACCGAGGTCGTCGCACATGCGGACGATTCCGGCGGTCACGGTTTGGGTCCGGGCACACTCGGGCAGCTCGCGAACGTAGCGGGCGTCGAGCTTGAGGTACATCGCGGGGAACCGGGTGAGGTAGGCGAGGCTCGAAAAGCCGGTGCCGAAGTCGTCGATGGCCAGCGGGATGCCGGCATCGGTGATCTCCAAGAGGCATCGCTCCCCGGGCGACCCTTCCTCGAGCAGGTGGCTCTCGGTGACTTCCACCAGCACATGGTCGCCATTGCCGGACTGTTCCACCTGGCTCAGGAAGTGGTTGGCGAAGCCCGGTTCGTTGAGTTGGCCAACGCTGAGGTTCAGTCCGAGCCGAAGAGTCTTGATGTAGGGGCTGCCCCGTTGGGTCATGGCCGGGACCAGGCGATCCAGGTCGCGGAGCAGTCGTTGCAGGCCCCACCGAGCGAGGTCGCCCATGCGGCCGGTCTGTTCCGCCAGCGGAAGGAATTCGCCGGGGCTCACCGGGCCCAGTAAGCCGTGGTTCCAACGAGCCAGTGATTCGGCTCCAAGGACCGCACCGCTGTGAATACTGACTACCGGCTGGTAGTGCAGCTCGAGTCCGTCGCTGGCCAGCGCCTTTGGAAGTTGGCCGGTGAGGATTCGCTGGCGCTGATCGTGGGCCAACAGTTCCGCATCAGCCACAAGAAAACCGTGGCCGCGACGCTTCTGGGCGGCGCGGGCGATGTCGGCGTGACGCAACAGTTGGTCGGCCTGGTCGGCTGGGCCAAATGCCGCTCCGATGCTGACTCGGGGGGAGACGACGGCGTTGGCCACCTCTATTGGGGCCGCCAGGTCGATTTCCAGACGCTCTGCCGTCCTCTTCAGTGTGGCCTCGTTTGGCATCGACGAGATCACCAGGAACTCGTCGCCTCCGAGCCGGGCGACGAGATCGTCATCTCGCACGACACCGCGGAGGCGGTCGGCCAGCTGTCGAAGAAGGTCATCCCCGGCGGCATGACCGAGCCGGTTGTTCACTTCCTTGAACTCGATGATGTCGATAAAGATGGCGCCCACGGTTTTGGAGCCAAGGGCCGTCAGTGTCTCCTCAACGGAAATGCGGTTGCCGACTCCGGTCAAGGGGTCGGTGCGGGCTTGTCGCGCCAGCTCGGCCGAGTGCTGCACCGACTCTGTGACGTCTTGAACCGCTCCGATCAACGCCGCTCGGGTATCTCCGCTCTCGCTTGCCAGGTGGGCGGTGATTCGCATGGTGCGGGTTCCGCTTTCCGGGCACTGGAAATCGAAGGTCTCGGTCTGGGTCTTGGGTTCGTTGTCTGGCCGCGCCGCGGCGACGTCCTTAGTCGAGAGCTCCTCGACGATCGAGAGAAACCGTTCGAAGGCGACGTTGCAGGCTGCTTGTTCACCATCGCTGAGCGGACGCCAGTCGTCGCCCTGCCGATCTTGGCCGAGCAGACGGCGGAGCGTGGCGTTGGTCCAGGTCTGGCCATCGGATCGATAGAACATGCCGATGGGCAGCGACTTGGCCAGGGTTTGAAAGCGTTGCTCGGACGCCCGGAGTTGGGCGAGGGCCCGTACCTCTTCATCGATGTCAACCAGCGAGGCGATGATCTTGCCCCGGCCGCGGCCGCCGCCCGGCTGGATATGCATGCTGACCGCAAACCATCGGTAGGTGTCGTCGGCAACTTGCAGCAGGAGTCTCTCGGTGGGAACAGAGCCAGGGGTAGCGGCGCTGGCGAACTGCTCCAACGTCGACGCCAGCGAGTCCGCGTGGAGCAATGCGGTGAGGTGTTGTCCGATCACGCTGCGGCCTGGGCGAGAAAACGTTTCGACCAGGGCATCGGTCGCGGACAGGACGACGCCGTGGTGGTCGATGGCTGCTGTCAGGGCCTCTTCGGGGACGAGTTCGATCTCGGCGAACGGATCGGGCGGATCGTTCGAGAGAATCCAGCAACCGACCTTGCCCTGTTCCAGGCGGACACAGGTCATCCGGAGTTCATCCCCGTTCAGCAGTGTCACCCGAGCCGCCAGGGGCCCCCGGTGCGCGGACTCGTTGTGAAGCCTGAGGGCCATGGCCATTGACTCACCATCGAGGGCGGAGGCCAGTGAGCCTGGCCACTCCGGGATCTCACCGACCAACTCACTTGGGTAGGGTTCGCGGACCATGCTGCGGGCATCGGCGATGGCGACCTGCGGCTCGGTCAGCGGCGCGCAGAGTCGAGTGATTTCGATCACTGAATCCCGGCTGAGCTGTAGCTGCTCAGCGGCGACGACGTTGTCGTTCGACGACTCCTGCATTCATTCCCTAACGTGGCACTTCTGTCTTCCCACATGGCATCGACGGATCACGGAGGGGGATTAAGTGAAAGCTGAATCTCATGCATGCGATACGCCCGGTCGGAATTCCGCGGAGAACAGCGTTCGATGCCCGCTTCAGGGGTGGATAGCGGCCTCAGGAGCTCGGCCGAAGAATCGGGCGATGTGGCGATGAGGTGGCAGATCGAGGGCGACTTTGCCCGCGATGGGGCGGTGTGTGTCCGCCAAGCGTTCTCGGCTGGCGACCTGATGTTGGCAACCGAGGCCATCGATCAGAACCTGGCCGCGCTGTCGCCCCTGGCCAAACGGGCCAGCGGCGACGACGATGGCGCCTTCATCGAGGACTTCTGTAGTTGGTCCCGAATCCCGGCGATGGAACGTTTCATCCGGGAGTCGGCCGGCGCCGAGATTGCCGCCGAGCTGACCGGTTCATCGGCCATTCGGCTCTACCACGACCATGTCTTGGTGAAGGAATCAGGTACGTCGCAGCGCACGCCCTGGCATCAGGATCAGCCTTACTACAACGTTGAGGGCAACCAGAACGTGTCGATGTGGCTACCGGTTGATCCCGTGGATCGGTCGTCGGCCATCGAGTTTGTGGCCAGCACCCATCGCGGCCCGTGGTTCATGCCCAGAACGTTTCTCGACGATCAGGCCAGGTGGTTTCCGGAAGGGAGCCTGGCCGAGATGCCGGACTTCGCAGCCGATGCCGACCGCTGGCCGGTGGTTGGCTGGGCCCTCGAGCCGGGCGATGCCGTGTTCTTCCATATGGCAACGGTGCACGGGGCTGGAGGGGTGGCCGGCCAAAATCAAAGGCGGGTGTTGTCGGTGCGGTACCTCGGCGATGACATGGTCTATCGACCGCGCTCCTGGACCACATCACCACCGTTCCCGGGGGTCGAGGATCAACTTGTCGCCGGCGAGCCGCTCAACCACCCAAACTTCCCGGTGCTCTGGCCCAAAACCAAAAACCGAAATGTCGGCGCTGGACGCTGATATTTAGCGCTGGGCGCCGACATTACGGGGCTGGGTTGGAAATGTCGGCGCTGGACGCTGATATTTAGCGCTGGGCGCCGACATTACGGGGGTGGGTGGGGTCGGGCCGAGAGTGGTTCGGTATGGACCAAACTGGGTTCGGTGGTGATCGCTCTACCGCGGTGGGTGGTCGTTGAGAATTTGGCGGGCTGCGAGTTTGCCGGGGCCTCCCATCACGCACCCACCCGGATGGGTGCCGGATCCGCACTGGTAGTAGCCCGCCAGCGGGGTCCGGTACTGGGTCCAACCCGGGGCTGGTCGGTGAAAGAACATCTGGCTCTCGAAGAGTTCGCCGTGGAAGATGTTGCCTTCGGTGATGCCGACGATGTGTTCGATATCGGCCGGGGTCACCACTTCGCGGTGGAGCACCAGGTCGCCGAAGCCGGGAAAAACTTCTTCGAGGGTGGCGGCGACGATGTCACCGAGGGTCTCGCGGTGGTCGTCCCAGTTGCCTTCGGCCAGCCGGTAGGGCGTGTACATCACAAAGCAACTCATGATGTGGGCGCCGGGTGGGCTCATATCGGGGTCGATCACCGATTGCAGGCAGCAGTCGAGAAATGGTCGGTGTGAGATTCGGCCCTCGGTGGCGTCGGCGAACGCTTCCTCGAGGTAGTCGAAGCTGGGTCCGATGTTGAGGAACCCGCGGAAGATGTCGGTGCGGCCCTCGAGGCCGGGGAAGGTAGGAGGGGCGCTGAGGGCGAAGTTCACCTTCGAGGCCGACCCCTGGAAGCGGAAGCTGGTGATGGCATCGATCAAGTCGTCGGGCATGGTGGCCGGGTCGACGAGTTCGGTGAAGGTGCGGCGAGGGTCGAGCGAAGACACCACGATGTCGGCGTTGAGTTCCTCGCCTGCTGTCAGTTGCACCCCGGCGGCCCGACCATCGCGGTCGATCACTCTGGTGACCGGCGCGTCGGTGCGAATTTCGACACCGAGCGACTGGGCCGCCCGAAGAAGCACCTGGGTGAAGCCGCCGTTGCCGCCTTTGTGGAATCCCCACTCGCCAAAGATGCCGTCTCGTTCGCCCAACACGTGAAGCAGGTACACGATGCCCGACTCGGGCGAGCGGGG
>CALAML010000088.1 GCA_937925845.1 uncultured Acidimicrobiales bacterium
GGCGGGCGCGCCTTTCTGACTGTCGTCCGCGTCATCCGACGAAGGGGTCAAATCAATCGGTGGCATCGTAGGGGAAGGACCTGTTGGGAGACTGCCGGCGTACGCCGGGGCACTTGGCCAAGCTTAGAACGCCATTCGAAAGGTGGATGCTTTGCCGAATCCGCCGGCAAACCCTCTTTTGAAACGACACTCATGACTGTTGCTTTGACTCTGGGGTCTCCTCCGAGGTTACAAGCCGTTGCTCACTTTGCGTGGTGAAGCCGCAGCCAGGCTCATCCCGCCATATGGGCATTCGAGTTGACAGCGCACCGCTGGATCAGAAGGCTGAAGCGGTCACAGGCCATCTGGGGGAGTCCAAATGTCAATCGAGTCGTTCCGCATCGAAGTCGCTGAGAGCGATATCACCGACCTTGTCGATCGGCTGAATCGCACTCGCTGGCCCAACGAAGAAGTGGTCGACGACTGGTCCCAGGGACTGCCGCTCAGCTACGCCAAAGAGGTTTGTGACTACTGGGCCTCCACCTATGACTGGCGGGCCCGCGCGGCGCTACTCAATCAGTTCCCCCAGTTCATCACCGAGATCGACGGTGTCGATATCCACTTCATCCACGTGGAATCTCCGGTGGCCGATGCCAAGCCGCTCGTGCTCACCCACGGCTGGCCCGGTTCGATCGTCGAGTTCCAGAAAGTGATCGGGCCCCTCTCCGACCCCGAGGCCCACGGAGGTGATGCTGGCGACGCGTTCCACGTGGTGTGTCCGTCGTTGCCCGGCTACGGCTTCAGCGGCAAGCCGACCGAAACCGGCTGGGGCGTGGAGAAGATCGCCGCCACCTGGGACAAGTTGATGGTGAAACTCGGCTACGACTCCTACTTCGCACAGGGCGGAGACTGGGGATCCATGGTCACCACCGCTCTCGGAGCCAACCACGGCGACCATGTGGCCGGCATCCATCTCAACATGCCGATCGCCCCTCCGAGTGCCGAGTCGATGGAAGACCTCACGCCCCATGAACAGGCGGCCCTGGCGTCGATGGAGTTCTACAACAAGTGGGACAGCGGGTACTCCAAGCAGCAGTCGACCCGACCCCAGACCCTCGGCTACGGCCTGGCCGACTCACCCATGGGCCAGTGCTGCTGGATCCTCGAAAAGTTCTACCAATGGACCGACTGCGACGGGCACCCCGAGAACGTGCTCACCCGAGACGAACTGCTCGACAACGTGATGCTTTACTGGCTCCCCGGCACCGGCGCCTCTTCGGCCCGGCTCTACTGGGAGAGCTTCAGCAACCTCAACCTTGACCAGGTGGCGGTGCCGATGGGCGCGTCCATCTTCCCCAAAGAGATCTTCCGCACCTCCCAGCGATGGGCGGAACACCGCTTCACCAACATCGTCTATTGGAACCAGCTTGAGCGTGGCGGCCACTTCGCGGCCTTTGAACTGCCCGAGGTCTTCATCACCGAGATCCGCAACGCCTTTCGAAACATGAGGTGATGTGAGCGCAACGCCCGACGACCCTGATTCCGCTGACGCAACCGGAGGCCAGGAGCCCGCGGCCTCGACAGCGCGGCCAGCGGCAGGCGCTTCAGCCGACGTGGAAATGCTGGACGCCTACGCCGACGACGGCAGCCCACTCGGCGCGGTCTCGCGCGCCGAAGTCCACGAGCGAGGCCTCTGGCACCACGTGTTCCATGTGCTCGTGGTAGCCGATCGCTACGGCGAACCCACGGCAATTCTGCAACGCCGCTCTCCAACCAAGGCGGCATTTCCCGGCCTGTTGGACCTGAGTGCGGCAGGACACCTCGCCGCCGGTGAGAGCCCCGCTGACGGCGTGCGCGAGATGCATGAGGAGTTGGGTACCGAAACCGACTTCGACGATCTGATCCCTCTCGGCCAGTTCGAGATCTGTGACGACGACCCCGCGGCCGAAGGCCAAAATCGCGAGATCGCGTTCACCTACCTGGCCCGAGACGATCGGCCGTTGGCGGACTACCACCCCGACCCGATCGAACTCTCCGGGCTCGCCGAAGTCTCCCTCGACGCCTTGATCGACCTCTTTGAGCCCCACGACGGCGGTGATGGCTTGGATGGTGCCGAGGGGGCGATCGAGCGCAGTGCGACTGGTCGCGAACACTCACTCGATGGTGAGACCCGAGAGACGATCATTCGCCGCCAAGACCTGGTACCCGATGTCGGGGGTTACTGGCCCGCCATCCTCCGAGCCGCCCGCAGCCACTGCTAACCGAGCGCGTTCCGTCTGCGTTGGTGCAGGGTCAGGCCAGCGCGGGTGCAGCCAGTTGGGTGGTTGGGTGTTCTGTCTGCGTTGGTGCAAGGCGAAGCACGCGCAGATGCAGCCAGTTGGGAGTGCCGGGGGACTTGGGAGGTTTTAGGCGAATCAATGGACAGTTGCGGTGACAAAAGATAGAAGAAGGCATGAGTGAAACAGCGCGGGTCGTTGCGGCCCTTAACAGTTGCTATGACGATCTTGAGGCCCTGATCGGCGATCTCAGCGACGACGACTGGGCGGTGCAGTCGCTTTGCCCCGAGTGGACGGTGCGCGGTGTGGTCGAGCACCTCGCTGGCATCGAGGTGGTGATGACCGACTGGATGCCCGCCGATGCCGAGACTCCACCGCCGTTTGAACGGATGGGCGCCTTCAACGAGGAGGCGAGCGGGATGTCGAACCAGGAGCTAGCGGCCAAGGTCGGCGAAATCCTGGCGACCCGACGCCAAGAATTGGCGGCGCTGACCGACGAAGCCTTCGCCGCGCCCTCGATGACCCCGGTCGGCCCCAGCACCTACGGCGCGTTCCTGGGCATCCGGGTGTTCGACTTTTGGGTGCATCAGCGAGATATGGCGATCCCGCTTGGCCAACTCGACCGCTGGGACGCCAGCGGTGACAAGGCCGAAATCGCCCTCGACGAAGTCCACCGCTCGCTCGGTTACATCGTCGGCAAGAAGGTCGGCCTGCCCGACGGCAAGTCGATCACCATCACCACCAGCAACGGAGTGGATCGCCAGATGCACGTGGCGGTGACCGGACGGGCCGGTGTGGTCGACACGCTCGAGAACCCCGACGTCACCCTCACCGCCGACTCAACATCGTTTGTGATGTTGGCCTGTGGCCGGGTAGATCCCCAAGAACAGATTGCTGCCGGGAAGATCTCCTGGACCGGCGATGACGAATGGGGCGAGAAAGCAGCCTGCAACCTTCGCTTCACCATGTAGCGCTAGGTAAGGCAGGGACGGGTCGGTCGACGGGACAACAAAGAGGGGCGGCTCGGGTCGCTCACCGGAAAGTGGGAACCATGAGCTACGACAGCAACGATCAACAGCGCCCGGCTGCAGGCTCCAGCCAACCGCCGAGCGACGGCGTGGCCGAGGGCATCCTGTTGATCGATGACCCGATCCCCGGCGTGCGGCGCCTCACCATGAACCGCCCCGAGAAACGCAACTCGCTGATTCATCCGCTGCGGGGAGCAATCCTTGAACAGGTGGCAGCCAACGATCAGGACCCCGACGTGGCGGTGACGATCATCCGGGGTGCTGGCCCAAGCTTCTCGGCGGGCTACGACCTCGCCGGTGGCAACGAGGGCTTGGACATGCCCTTCTACACCCCGGCCGGTGAGGGTCAGTGGCCCCGCCACGTCACCGAAGGCTGGATGAGTTTGTGGGACATGGCCAAACCGGTCATCGCCCAGGTGCACGGCTTCTGTCTGGCCGGCGGCTCCGAGCTGGCTACTGGCTGCGACCTGATCTACATCGCCGAGGATGCCCAAATGGGCTACCCGGCGGTGCGCTTTGGCGTGCCCGATATGCACTTCCATCCGTGGTTCCTGGGGATGCGCAAGGCGATGGAGATGATGGTGACTGGCGACTCGATCACCGGCGTAGAAGCGGTGGAGCTGGGTTGGGCCAACGCCGCCTACCCTGAGGAGCAACTCGAGGAAGAGGTGCTCAAGGTGGCGGAGCGCATCACGCGAATTCCGCCCGACCTGGTGCAGCTCAACAAACGGGTGGTGCACCGCCAGATGGAACACATGGGTCTGCGGGCCGGTATCCGAGCTGGCACCGAGCTCTGCGCCCTGGGTGTGCATGCACCCTCGATGGCCGACTTCATGGCTTCGGTCGCCGAAAAGGGCCTCACCCAAACCCTGCAAGACCGCGACAAGCCCTTCGGCGATTACCGAACCAGCGAGTAGCAGCGGGCTTCGCCCGCTGTTTTCGCGCTTTCGCAGTGGGCTAGATGGCGACTGGGTGGGGTTCGAATTCGAGGCGGCCGTGGGGGATTTGGGGTAGGACGTAGCGGGCGAAGAGGTCGCACTCGGCGGCGTGGGGGTAGCCCGAGAGGATGAAGGCTTCGATGCCTGCGTCGTCGCGGAGTTCGGCAATCTTGGCCGCTACCTGATCGGGATCGCCGACGATGGCGGCTCCGGCACCGGAGCGGGCCCGACCCACCCCGGTCCACAGATGGCGCTCGGCGTAGCCCTCGTCATCGGCACCCTCGCGCAGCTCGGCCTGGCGAGCCACCCCGGCCGACGCGGAGTCGAGTGACCGCTTGCGGATCTTCTCACCCTCGGCGTCATCGAGTTTCGACAACAGTCGTCGAGCCGCAGCCCGGGCTTCATCCTCGGTCTCGCGCACGATCACGTGCGAGCGCCAGCCGTACCTGAGGGTGCGGCCCACCGCTGCGGCCCGAGCATCCATGTCGGCTCGTACCTCGTTCACTCCCGAGGTGACATCAGGCCACATCAGGAATACGTCGGCGCCCGCGGCGGCGCACTGGCGGGCCGCGGGGGAGAGGCCACCAAAGTAAAACAACGGGCTCCTGCCTGAAACAGTGCGGATCCGCGGCGGATCAACGCTGACCTGGATCGAGTCACCCTGGAAGTCCACAGGGCGACCATCGAGCAACTCCCGAAGGACGTACATGACCTCAGTTGAGCGGCGGTAACGGGGCTCGCTGTCCAGCTGCTCGCCCGGAATGTCGCTGCTGATGATGTTGATGGTGAGACGGCCATGCAACATTTGGTCGAGGGTGGCCATCTGGCGGGCCAGCTGCGGCACCACCAGCTCGCCGCACCGAACGGCCAGCAGCATCCGAATGTCGTTGGTCAGCGGCGCCATTCCGGCGGCGAAGGTGGTGTTGTCGATGCCCAGGGCGTAGCCGGACGGGAGCAGCACGTTGTCGAAGCCGTAGCGATCGGCGGTAAGCACGATGTTGCGACAGTGGTCCCACGAACTGGCCAGCTCCAGGTCGGGCTGACCCAGAAACTCGTAATCGTCATCGCACAGCGCGCTGAACCACGCCATCTCGACAGGTGCGGGTGAGTTCGTTGCATCCGACATCGGACCATCGTGGCGCGCCACCACTCAACCGACAAACCGGGCTTCGGCGTCGGCGGTTGCGAGAAGTGCTTCTGCTAGAAGACGGTGTAGCCGCCGTCGACTACGAGGTGGTCTCCGGTGTGGAAGGTGGCGGTGGGGTCGGCCAGGAACACGGCGGCGGCGCCCATCTCGTCGGGGTCGGCCCATCGGCGCACCGGCGTGCGGGCCAGGGTGGCATCGCGGAAGCGATCCCAGTTGTAGGCGCCCTCGCTCAACTCGGTGACGGTCCAGCCCGGCACCAGCGCATTCACCCGAATCTGGTGGCGAGCCAGGCTCACCGCCAGCGCACGGGTCAGGCCCAGCAACGCCGTCTTCGAGGTGCCGTAGGCCTCGTTGCCGCCGGCGCCGTGAATGGCCGATGTGGACGACACCGACACCAGCGAACCACCCCGACCGGTTTCGACCATGTGGCGCGCCCCCGCCTGCAAGGTAAGGAAGACCCCATCGAGGTTGATGCGATGCACCGCCTGCCACTCCTCAAGCGACAACTCGAGAAACGGCGTGCCGTTACCGCCGCGACCGGCATTGGCGAAGACCGCGTCGATGGGTCCGGCGGCCTCAACCGATGCGGCAAAGGTGCGTCCGATGGCCTCGGGTTCGCCGACATCGGCGGCAAAGGCATGCACCGTGACACCCTCGCCCTCCAAACGCTTTACCGCAGCGGCAAGCTTGTCTTCCGACCGACCCCAGATCACCACTGAAGCCCCGGCCCGACCGACCGCCGAAGCCATCCCCAGCCCAATACCGCCGTTGCCACCGGTTATCAGCACCGTTCGGCCAGCCAGGCTCAGCGGATGAGCATCGGTGGGATTGGTGGAATCGGCCTGGTTGGCCGCCGTCTCGCTCATACAAACAAGCCCCCTGCGTGTAAAGCATCGACTCTACGGCGTGACCGCAGGCTCGGGAAGTTCCAGAGCGGCCAACCGGGCGCCGGAAGTGCAGACGTTTGTCGTGAAGCAGATGTCCGGCGGGGTCGGACCCCAGCGGGTGCGGACTGCTTACCGAGCGGTGACCTGCACCCGGGCGTCGTTGAAGGTGGCCCCACCGGCGAGATTGTCGATGGTGTCGGGGATCAGGGCGTTCACCGTTTTCCCATTGAAGCCGTCGGTGCGCCACATGCCCTTAGGCATGGCCGCAACACCGGGTGGCAACTCTTTGGCGGAACGAACGGTTACTTCAAGGGTGGAGCGTTCGTTGGACACGGTGACCAAGTCGCCATCGGCAAGACCTCGATCGGCCATATCGTCCCCGTTCATTCGCAGGTCGGCGCCAGCGGGTTCCAGGTGGCCAAACACTGAGCTCACCGTCTTCGAGGTAGCCGGCGACAACAGCGCCAGCGGATACCGATCAGACTCCACCGACCGAAACGTCGGCAACACATCAACGCCAGCGGCGTCGGCCGCCATCTCGATGCGCCCGCTCGGCGTCTGCGGAAACACATCGACAAACTGGATTGGCCCCTCGGCCGCGGCCACCAACGGAAGTGACTGCCCGGCGGTGCCGTGGTTGTGGATCAGTGCCGGGTCGGGCGTCCAGACCTCAGGATCCAGCCCGAGGCGAATGCCGATGGCACACGAGACTTCATCGTTGGTCCGCGCCTCGCCAACACGCGGAATGACGGCGGGGGCATCCTGAAGCACCGAATAGCCATACCCCGAAACCACGTCGTCGACTTCGAACTGGGTGGTGGCGGGCAACACGATGTCGGCCAGTTCGGCCGTATCGGTCATGGTGAGCTCGTGAACCACGGTGAAGAGGTCGTCGCGCTCAAGGCCCTTCACCACCAGCTCCTGGTTCGGACACGACGACGCCGGGTTGGCGCCCTGCACAAAGAGCACCTCGATCCGGCCGCCCTCGTCGTTCACCAACGTCTCCCCGAGGCGGTTCATGTTGACCGATCGGGGTGGTGTCGCCGTTGGGGCATTGCCTAATACGGATCGGCGAACCCGGTCATCGTCCCAAGCGATGGCGCCCTTAACCGAGTTGAACACCCCGCCACCACGCTGTCCGAACTGGCCGGCGAAGGCCGGGAGGCTCATCACCGAACGGGTGCCGGCGCCGCCGTTCTGGTTACGCTCGATGCCCCAACCGGCACGCAACATGGCCGGGTGAATCGACGAATACCAGTCGGCGAGGGTCACCACGTCGTCCACCTCGAGACGGCAAGTCTCAGCCACGGCCTCCGGAGTCCAGGGCCCGCACTGTTCGAGATACTCGTCGACTCCGGAGACCCACTGATCGAGAAAGCTTCGATCGAGGCGATCCTCGCGCTCCATCCACGCCACCAAGCCCATGGCCAGCACGGCATCGGTGCCCGGCCGCAAGGCCAGGTGAAGATCAGCCTTTCGGGTGAGGGGGATCGCTCGCGGATCGACCACCACCAACTTGGCCCCCTGGCGACGTTGGGCTTCGATGCGCGCCGTCAGGTGTGAGTTCGAGACGTTGGGGTTGGCGCCCCACACCACGATCAGCTCGCTGGCGGCCAGATCATCGGGGGCGGCGCTGGCCATCGTTCCAAAGAGCTGGCGCCAGGCCGCGCCCATGGTGGCGGCACAGATCGTGGGCTCCACCTTGGCTGCGCCCAACGCTTCCCAAACGAAGCGGCCAATGCCGTAGCGGCCGAGATCGCCAGCCGACGAACTGTAGAGGTACGGGGCCACCGAGCCGGGCCCGCTGGTCTCGATAGCGGTGGCGATTCGGCTGGCGATCTCGTCGAGAGCCTCCTCCCAGCTGATCTCGGCAAAGGACCCCGACCCCTTGGGGCCGGTCCGGCGCACCGGCGTGCGAATACGCATCGGCCCATGGACCAGGTCGACCGTGTTGCGGCGCACCTTCGAACAGATCCAGCCGTCGGTCAACGGGTTGGCGGCCACCTCGCGGCCACTGGCGTCGGTCGCGTCGGCCGGGGCAGCGTCGACCTCGACGATTCGGTCACCGTCTACGGTGACGTCGAGGGTGCAGGCATCGGGGCAGTCCAGCGCACACGCAGTTCGCAGAACCGTCAGTTCTGATGAAGGAGACACGGCACCAGTCTCGCAGGCGTCGGGTCATGAAGACGAACCGTTTTGGTCGGTTGGTCCTCCCGGCAAGGGGCCGCTGGCCCGGGCCGGCGGCTTATCAGAAGAAGTAGTAGTTAGTAGCCCGGCTCGCCGATGCGGAGGAGCGTGGTGCCGAGGTGATGCAGCGGTACAGCCACGCCGTACTGCTTGGCCATCCGGAGAATGGTCTGGTTTCGGGCATCCCACTCGGTCTCAAGACCGTTGGCCCGGTCCAGCGCAATCGTAGGCAGGTTGTCCGGCGAGATTCGGGGGATGGCGCCGGCCAGCTTCTCGCTGAAGTCGTCGCCGAGATCAACACCATCGGCTCGAGCCACGGCCGCAGCCTCGTCGATCAGGGCCCGCAGGATCTTGTTGGCCTCCGGATCGGCGAAGGCCCGAGGGGGCTTGCCGGTGAGCACCGACATGATGCCCAGCGAAGCGTTGATCACCATCTTGCGCCAGGCCGCGGTGCGGAAGTTGTCCGAAACCTCAACCTCAAGGAGCGTGCCGGAAAACAGCTCCTGGATCTCGTCGGAGTGGGGACCCCGCGGAATCATCATCTGCGCGGCACCGTGGAGCTGAGCCACGCCTGGTTCGAATCGTTCGGAATGGGTGAAGACCACGGCGGGGATGATTGGCGTGGTCGAGACCGGGAGCAATGGGCGGAGTCGATCCTCGATATCGATGCCACTCTGAAGCGCAACCAGGAGGGTGCCGGGGCCAACGGCTACACGAAGCCAGTCAGCCACACCGTCGAGCTGGTTGTTCTTCACCGCCAGGATCACCGTGTCGTAGTAGCGGCCGTCGTAGGAGGCGATGCTCTCCGGTTCGGTATGGACGGCAACCGTGAACGCTTCAGCAAGATCCTCCGGACCCGTGACCTGAAGGTGGCTGAAGCGGGTGCGGGTGGCGATGTCCACGGCGACGTCGGCTTGGAGAAGAGCGGCGGCAGCACTGAGCCCGATGGCACCGGGGCCGATAAGCAGCACGCGCGCCTGCTTGGCCTGTTCGGGACGATGGGAAACGGCTAAGTCGGTCATTGGTTCCTCGGGATGAGTCGTTCCACAGCGGAAACGATTCTCGAATCGCTTGCACCTGAGGCTCCATCGGCATGGAAAGGGCGTTTCGAAGGAATTTGCGACAAAATGAAGCGGCCGAAATGTCCTGGCTCAACCGGACCTCTGGGTAATCTTCGGCCACTTTCAAACCTCTTCACACAGGTTATGACTCCCTGGGAGCATGGCCGTGGGTCGGCCGCATCGACCGGAGTCGGGCCCTATCCGGACAGACCGAAGCCGTCGACATAGTCATCCAGGCTGCGGGTCCACTCAGCCTGCTGCTCGGCCGAGGCGAAGGTGGCATCGATGCTGTTACGAGCGAAGCTCACCAGATCCGCCTCGGTGAGGTCCAGAGCCAGCGCGGTGTCGAGATAGTTTTTGGCCACGTACCCACCGAAGTAGGCCGGGTCATCGGAGTTGAGGGTGATGGTCAGCCCGGCGTCGGCCAATCGCTTCAGGTTGTGGTCGGCGAGGTCGTCGATCACACACAGCTCCAGGTTTGAGCGCGGACACACGGTCAGGGCGATTCCCGACATGGCCAGCCGATCCATCAGTGCCGGATCCTCCTCGGCCCGAACGCCATGATCGATCCGCTCAGCGCCGAGCGCATCCAGCGCGCCGGTGATGTAGCTCGGTGGGCCCTCCTCCCCGGCATGGGTCACCCGATGAAGGCCAGCCTCGGCGGCAAGGTCAAAGGCCTCCACGAAGTTCTCCGGCGGATTACCAACCTCGGCGCTGTCGAGGCCCACCCCCAAAAGTTGATCGTGATAGTCGGCGGCGGCGTGGAAGGTCTCCACCGCAGCCGAGCCGGGAAGATGACGGAGGAAGCACATGATCAACCCGGTCGAGACGCCCATCTCCGTTTCAGCATCGGCCATGGCTTTGAGGAACCCGGGCATAAAGACGTCGAAGCCGATACTTCGCTCGGTATGGGTCTGCGGGTCGAAGAACATCTCAGTGCGCACCACACCGTCGGCATGAGCACGCACCAGATAGGCCTTCATCAGGTCGTAGAAGTCGGCTTCGGTCTGCAGCACCGCGGCACCCTGGTAGTAGATGTCGAGAAACGACTGCAGGTTGGTGAACGAGTACGCAGCCCGCACCGCCTCGACGTCGGCGAAGGGCAACTCCACCCCGTTGCGGGCCGCCAATTCCACCAGCATTTCCGGCTCCAACGAACCCTCGATGTGGAGGTGAAGTTCCGCCTTAGGCAAGCCGGTGATGAATCGGCTCAACCGGTCGACGTGATCCGGGTCGGGGGCTGGTGACTTGGAGGAATTGGTCGCAGACGCCATGGCGTCAGCGTAGCGAGAAGCCTGTGAGGCCGGAGAATGGGGTACGTCCTGGTCAGCCCCAAGAGCGCACCGTTTGGTCAGCAGATTCGATCGTTGCGCAGCCGGTCCATCCATCGCCGGGCGATGAAATCGGAGCCGGCGAAGTTGGGATGGATGTTGTCGTAGCTCACCGTCATGGTGCTGTAGTTCCACCCGCTGAACATGTCGACGGTACGCACCGGGGAACCGAGTCGGTTCTTGTTGGCGGCGATGGCGCGAATCTCAGCGTTCCAGCGGGCGGTTTCTGTGGCGCGGGCCGGTCCGGCCGGGATGATCTCGGCCACATAGATGATGACATCGGACCGGGCGCTCCGGAGCCCGTCGATCAGTCGTCTGAGCTCCCTGCCGGCGTCCGCAGGCAACGTCCCGGACAGCACATCGTTGGTGCCGGTGTGGATCAAGGCGATACGGGGCCGGAGCGTGCGGGCCGCAGGAATGGCGGAATCGGCGGCCTGGCGGGTGCTTCGCCCGCCAAAGGACTGATGGTCGTGATCGAAGCCGGCGTAGTTGGCCGTTGGGGGACCGTCAACCCAACGAGTCTCCGTGCCGACCATGTCGATAGCGCAGCGGACGTTAGCGGCGCGGGTCTGGAACGGGTACCGCCACGACGGCCGATCCGAACGGCCATGGGTAATCGAATCGCCAATGGCCATGATGGTGCGGGGCGCCGGGCTCGGATTCACCGTTGGAGATCCCACGTTGATGCCACCATCTGGACCACAGTTCCTGGCTGCCCTCAGCCCGGTGGGGCTCACCGTCTCCACCCGGTAGCGGTAGGTGCCGTTGGCCGGCCGGTTGTTCAGAAACTGGGTTGCGGGAGCAGTGGCCATTCCGGCCCAGAAAAACTGACCACCATTGCGGGAGCGATGAATGGCAAAACGCTGGGCGTTGTCACCCGGAGCCCGAGTCCATGAGATACGGATTCGACCGTCGTTGTTAAACGTGGCCCAACAGGATGCGACGGGCCGAACGGTTTGGGTGGGGGCGGGGGCTGGAGCCGCCGGCCCAATGTTCACCGCACCAGAGGGACCACAATCGGTGGCCCTGCGCTCGTTCGACGCTGAGATGGTGACCACCCGGTATCGGAAGCTGCCCACCGGCAGGGCGGTATTGATAAAGCTGCGATCTTGACGGCTCGCTGTGCCCTTCCAGAAATAGGGCCGACCGTCGCGGGACCGGTAGATGGCATAGCGGTCGGCCTCGTCGTTCGTGGCTGAGGTCCAGGTCACCCGAACCTGATCAGGAGCAATGACCGTTGCCCAGCAGCTCACGACCGGCCTCGGCGCCGCAGCAGCCGGGGAGGGGGCGAGCAGGGGCGCAAGAAACGCCATGGTCGTTGCGACAGCAAAAAGCCATCGACAGCGAGGAGAGATTTTCACAAGGACCAGCCGCCTTCTGAATTGTCGCGACCCCTATATCGGGTTGCGAACCGCCCTATTCACTCTGGCAAATTGAACGACGTATGTACAAATCGTGGTGGCCCTCAAGGAGCGCCGAGGCGGCGATGGCCGGCGAGTTCGGTGATGGCGGTGAAGGTGCGAAGGGTAAGCGTGTCGTCGAGTTCGATCGGCAAGGTGTTGCGGAACGTCCCGCTCATGTCGAGGTCGAGGGTGAGGGCGCCGAGGTGGATCGGCGAGCTGCGCTCGATCTGAGCGACAACCTGGCCGAGGTGGCGGGCAAGATAGTCGGGGCCGTTGGCGTTGGCGGTGGCTGAATCGGTCGGTGCTCCATCGGAGACCACCACCAGCAGGCGTCGAGGTTCCGGCCGACGCAGCAGCCGTTCATGGGCCCAGATCACGGCCTCGCCATCGATGCTCTCGCGAAAGTGCATCGGCCGCAGCATGGCCGCCAGCGAGTGGCGCGAGCGGCGCCACGAGGTGTCAGCGTCCTTGTACACGATGTGCAGCGTCTCGTTTAGGCGACCCGGACCCTCTGGCGTCCCCGCAGCCAACCAGTCCCCCTGAGCCCGACCACCACTCCACGCCGCAGTGGTGAACCCCAACACCTCGTTGGTGATGCCGGCCAGATCAAGTGCCCGGGAGCAGGTGTCGATCAGCAGGGCCAGCGCCTCGAACCGCTGGACCTTCATCGATCCCGAGTTGTCGAGCAGGAAAGTGATTGCAGTGTCGGATCGCAGAACATGACGGGGCTGACGAAACACCTCGTGGCGCTCCGGGTTGGCGAGCAGCTGGCTCAGCCGTCCAGGGTCGATCACCCCATCCTCCTCGCCGCTCGACCAGTCGTCGGTCACGGCCGCGCCAAAGTGGACCCGAAACCACTGGGCCAACCGGCGAGGACTCACCGCGTGGTCGCTCACCAGGCGGTCGAGTTCCCGGCGGAGCTCACGAAGCGCAGCCTCCGGATACAAGTCGTCGCCTTGGCGCTCGGTGTCGTAGCCGGTGGTGAACACCCGGTATCCGCCGAGCTGGCGTAGGTCGTCGGTAGCGGAGGTCGCGGCGGCTGGCGACCTCAGCGCCGAGGGGTTGAGGCCCGCTTCGTCAGGCTCGGAGGCACCGTTGGTGGAGCTGTCGTCGTCCGGGTCGGGCGGCACGACGATCCGGTATTGGCTCGGGTCGACCGCATCGAGCTCGGTTTCACCGGCATCTCCGACATCTCCGGCAATGTCGGCCACCAGCGCCGCGAGCTGTTGGGCGTGGTGGGCAAACTCGGTCTGGTCGTGTGTGGTCTCCATGCAGCCAAAGATTGCCGGCCCGATGATGGGGGAGATATTGGCGCGGGTTGCTTCGAGAATGTCGTCGACGGTCTCGTCGGGAAAGGATCGCACCAGGCGAGTCCGCAGCATGTGGGTGACGGTGTACACCAACAGGGCCACCCCGAGTTCGCTGACCCGACGCCGTCGAGCGTCGAGACACCAGGCTTCAAAGGCGGCATCAACGTTGGCTTTGAGTCCCGGTAGCGCGGGCGCAAGCGACTCACACCGCAACTGCTCGGCCACGTCAAACACCAGCCGCTCAAGGGGCGCTTCGGGCCGGAGCTGGCGATGGAGCTCGAGATCGCAGTGGCGCAGCAGCAGCCCAAGAGCATCGGCCCGACCGCGAGCGGCAGCCTGATGGTCGACGATGTCCAGCCGTTTTGGTTCGAGGCCGTCGGGGTTGTTCGCCGCGGTCTGGCTCCCTTCGGTCAACAGGAGGTAGGGCGAGGCCACCGCTACCGCCCGACCCCGACTGACCAGCTGGTCGCCACGGATCTCCGCCGCCGGTTCCCGCCCGACGGCCCGAACCATGGCGGCCTGGTAACGGCGCCGGGTGCGGCGAGCCTGGCGCAGCTCGGCTGAGCGCAATCGTGAGGGTGAGAACGTCGGCGCCGAGGCAGGCCCGGACGAACTCACGAGTCGAGTTCTTCGCCGAAAGCGCGCTGGTAGTACTCGGCGATGATCGACACCTCGGCGTCGTCGCACTTGTTCAGGAACGACAAACGGAACGCCTTGGCTGGATCGGTGAAGATCTCCACGTTCTCGGCCCAGGAGATCACGGTGCGGGGCGACATCACCGTAGAAAGGTCGCCGGCGGCAAAGCCCTGACGGGTCATGTCGGCCACAGCGACCATCGCGGCCAGCAGGGAGTCGCCGTCGGGTCGAGCGCGAAGCGTTGGTACCCGCGCCGACACCACACCGATCTCGTCGTCGGCAGCCAGGTAGTCCAGCTTGGCCACCATGTCCCACCGATCGACCTGGGCCTGGTTCAGCAGCTGAGTGCCGTGATAGAGGCCGGAGAGGTTGCCCAGCCCAACCGTATTGGCGGTGGCAAAGAGCCGGAACGACCGGTGAGGAGTGAGCACCCGGTTGCGGTCGAGAAGGGTGAAGCGGCCGTCTCGCTCGAGCACCCGCTGGATCACAAACATCACATCGGGCCGGCCGGCGTCGAGCTCGTCGAACACCAACGCCACCGGCCGCTGGATGGCCCACGGCAGCGTTCCCTCACGAAACTCAGTCACCTGTTGCCCGTCCCGCAGGACGATGGCGTCGCGGCCAACAAGATCCATGCGGGTGATGTGGCCGTCGAGGTTCACTCGAATCATGGGCCAGTTGAGCCGCGCCGCAACCTGTTCGATATGGGTGCTCTTGCCGGTGCCGTGCATGCCCTGCACCAGCACCCGACGATTATGGGCAAAGCCGGCAAGGATGGCGCCGGTCACCCCGGGTTCGAAGTGATAGGCCGGGTCGACCTCGGGCACCAGATCAGACATCGGATCTTCGCCGCTGGGCTCGGCGAAGCCGCTCACCTTCAGATTCGACGCAAAACCGAAAGCCTCGGCGGTGGAGACCGGCTCAGTTGGTGCCGCGTCGGCCGCGATCGATGAATCGGGGGAAGTCATCCGTTTCCTAGTGTCCTGCTGCTCCTAGACAAAATCCTTGTACTTATCGAGGTGGCGAACCGGTGTGGACAGCGCGTCCTTGCGGAACGGATCGCCGAGCTCCTTGGTGCACATGATCTCGATCACGGTGGTCACGCCGTCGTTCATCTGAGCACTGATGGCGTCGGTCAGGGCGGCGCCGACGTTGTCGATCTTGTCGACCCGCACACCCTTGGCACCCATAGCTTCGGCGATCTCGGCGTAGTTCTCACCGCCATCGAGTTCGCCCGCTACAAAGCGACGGCCGTAGAAGTCGACCTGGTTCTTCTTCTCCGCACCCCACTGGCGGTTGTGGAACACGACCGCAGTAACCGGGATGTTGTGGCGCACCGCGGTCATGACCTCGGTCATCGACATGGCCCAGGCACCGTCACCGGCATAGGACACCGCCGGGCGATCGGGAGCGGCGGCCTTGGCGCCAATGATGGTGGGCAGGGCGTAGCCGCAGTTGCCCCAGGACATGGCGGCGAAGAACGAGCGGGGCTCCTCGAAGCGCAGGTAGCTGTTGGCGACCGAGTTGATGTTGCCGATATCGGTGGAAACCATCACCCGCTCCGGCATGGCCTTTTCGAGCTCCCGCAGCACCTGGCGGGGGTGGAGCCAGTCACTCGGCTCGGCGTCAGCCTCGGCGATCATCTCCATCGAGAAGTCATCCTTCTCATGGGTCCAGGCGTCGAGTTCGTCTTCCCAGATCTTCTTTTCTTCGGCGGTCTTGGCGGCGCGGGCGTCCTTGGTGGCATCGCAGGCCAACGTGCGGCCATCCAGGCGCTCCAGGATCGCTTCAGCGGCGGCGGCGGCGTCGCCGTGGATGCCGACCGAAACCGGCTTCACCAGACCCAACATCTTGTGGTCGGCGTCGACCTGGATGATCTTGGCGTCGGCGGGCCAGTAGTCCATGTCGTGCTGGGGAAGGGTGCCGAACGGTCCGAGCCGGGTGCCGAGAGCCAGCACCACGTCAGCCTGGGCGATCAGCTTCATCGCCGCCTTCGAACCCTGGTAGCCGAGGGGGCCACACCACTGCGGATGCGAGGCGGGGAAGGAGTCGTTGTGGAGGTAGCTGTTCACCACCGGGCAGCCCAGGCGCTCGGCCAGGGCAACACACTCGGCCATGGCATCACCCATCACCACGCCGCCCCCGGAAACCAACACCGGGAACTCGGCTTCGGCGAGCATGTCGGCGGCGGCATCGAGGCTCTTCTTGCCGCCAGCGCCGCGGTCGAGGTGGATGGGGGCAGGAATCTCCACGTCGATGTCGCCATAGAAGCGATCGCGGGGGATGTTGAGCTGGGTCGGGCCGATCTCGGAGAGGGCTCGGTCGAAGCAGCGGGAGGTGATCTCAGCCATCCGGCGCTCGTTGTTGATGTGGCCCTGGTACTTGGTGAACTCCTCAAACATCGGGAGCTGGTTGGCTTCCTGGAAGCCACCGAGGCCAATGCCCATGGTGCCGGTTTGGGGAGTGACGATCACGACCGGCGAGTGGGCCCAGAAGGCGGCGGCGATGGCGGTGACGCAGTTCGAAATGCCGGGACCGTTCTGGCCGATCACCACGCCATGACGGCCCGATACCCGGGCATATCCGTCAGCCATGTGGGCGGCGCCCTGTTCATGCACCACCGGCACCAAACGGATGCCAGCCGGAGCAAAGATGTCCATCGCGTCCATAAACGCCGAACCCATAATTCCGAACGTGGTGGTCACCCCATGCGCCACCATCGTCTCGACAAAGGCCTCACTGGGCGTCATACGAGTCATCTTGTTTTCTCCTCAATCGATGCTGGCGAAATCAGTGGTGGCGAAGCAGTGCCGGCGCCACGGTGCTGTGACATGTGGAACGACCACACGGCACGGCCGTTGCAGGAGCAAGCCTATACCGCAGCCCCCCGATCCGCTAGATGGTCTAACTAAAACGATAGACGTTCTCACCGGGGTTTTGGCAAGCCGGTGGCACCGGTTCGAAATGTCGGCGCTCACCATGAAATATGCATGCTCAGCGCCGACATTTGGGGGCTGGGCTGAGCTGGCGTTGCCTGGGGGTGGGCGGCGTTGCCGCCGAGGCAGGCCGAACGGTTAGACCACTGGGGCGCGGGCTTGGCTGCGGATGCCGGCGCAGAGGAGCTCGATCATGTCGTCGAAGGTGTCGTCGATGTCCTGGGGGTGAGGATGGCCATCGCCCGACTCGAGATGGGCAAAGCCGTGAAAGGCCGAGCGCAGCGCTCGGGCGGCATGCACCTGGTGATCCTCCTCGAGGTCAAAACCTTCGAGGGCCGCCGCAATCACGGCCACGATGTTGTCGACCGCGGCCTCCAGCTCAGGATCATCACTGCAGGGGAAACGATCGGTGGCCGCATAGAGCCCCGGGTGATCCTTCACGACCCGGCGCCAGGCGTGACCCACCGCAGCCACTGCATCCTCGCCCGAAACCCCGAGAGCCGCTTCGGTAAGCGCCTCCATCAGGTGTTCCCGGGCCAGCAGGCCGAGGCTGCGGACCAGGTCAGCGTGGCTCTCCACATGTCGGTAGAGGGCTGGTTGGCGCACCCCCAGTTCCTTGGCCACTCGGGTGAGGGTGATGTTGTCGAGACCTTCGCTATCAGCAAGTTCAGCAGCTACTGCTACCACTCGCTCTTTGTCGAGCGGGGTTCGTGGCATAGGACTCCCGGTGCAGACAAGTTGGGAGCGTTCACCTCTTGGTCAAAGACTAACGGGGCTCATGGAGCTTTGTAGAGCGACGATAGTCACGGTCCAAAACGACAAATTCCGGGCCGGCCATGAATGTTCATGGTCCGACCCGGAATTCGGGTGTTGCTACTTCTTGGTTTCGACCTAGCGGCCGAAGTACTCCTGGGCGCCGATGTCGATGCGCTGGCCGAAGCGGCGGAAGCGGTACTTCTCGCCCTTACCAAAGGCATGGTCGTACTTCATGGCGGCGATCGGCAGGGCCCGGTTGCAGCCCTGGTTGATCAGCGCCGAGCCCCGCTTGAGGCGGAAGCTGTTGCCGAAGGTCTGACCGGGGTTGGCGAAGCCGGCGGTTTCCAGCGACATGCCAACGATGTTGTTCTGGGTGCAGGCAATGTTGGCCCGCTCGTTGGTGGTGGTGCGGATCTGCACGCCGTTCTCACCAGCGACCAAGCTGTCGCCGACAACCACGTTGTTGGCAAAGATGATGCTGGAGGGATCGGAGCAGTTGCCCCGGCCCCAGAGGGCGTACTTGCCGGGGTAACCAACAGCCACGTTGCCGATGAAGCGAACGTTGCCGGCCTTGCCGCTCTGGTGGCAGTTCACGTGGAACTCACCGGAGAAGTCGTGGGCCCGGTTGGACTGGTAGGAGGTGTTGTGGAACACGTCGATGTTGCCACTCTCGAAGATGTGGATACCGCCACCATCGGAGTCGATGCACACGTTGTTGGCGATCAGCGTGCGGAGCGGGTAGCCGTTCTCGGTGGTGCGGTCGATCACCATGCAGTTGCCGTCGGTCTCGGTGAAGCCGTTGGAGCCACAGTTCGGAGCCTGGCGGGTCTTGATGACCTTGTTGTTGATGATGTAGTTGGCGTAGCCGTTGGCGTCGTTGCGATCGCCCTGCAGCTCGAAGTGGAAGTGGTCGATGGCGCTGGTGCAGGAGGGGTGGGCTCCAGCGGCGCCGATGATCAGGTTGTCTTCGATGCGAATGCTGCTCGAGTCGTTCGAGCCGATGCCGCGACCGCCAACGTTGGTGACCTTGTTGCCCCGGAAGGTGATGAAGGACGAGTTGAAGGCGTCAAGGCCCTGCTCGAAACCGGCACACGGGGCGCCGCTGCCCTTGACCCAGAAGCCCTGAACCACAAAGCCCGAGCTGTTGTTGAACTCGAAGCCACCGGTGATGCCGGGGCCGCGGCCGTTGCTGGCTCGGAAGGTACAAACGGTCGTCGTTGAATCGATGATCGCCTTGCCCTTGGTCTCGGCCTTGATCAGGATCGGGTTGTTGCGGCTGCAGTTGCGGTCCTGGATGTAGATCTCGTTCGAGAAGAACTCGTTGGTGTCGTAGGTGCCGTTGAGGAACACGACGGTCGAACCGGCGGGGATGACGGTGCACATGCCTTCACGCATGTCGTTGGCGTTCGAGGGGTTGGCCCGGTTGTTGGCAACCAGGGCACCCGTGCCGCCCGGGGCGATGTAGAAGGTTTGCTGACCGCCAACCTTCGCGTAGGGCTGGATCACACGCGCCCGCTGTGCTCGCTGTTGTTGGGCGGAGCTGGTGCCGGTGATGATGGCCAGCGAGCCCACCAGGACCAGCATCGCCATCAAGACTTTGGAGAATCGTCGCATCATTTAGGGGGTTCCATCATTCAGTCGTCGGGGTTGGTCTAGGAGGCTAAAAGCGCCCTATTTGCTCAGCCAATCACACAGAGCGGGTTATCACTCTGAGTGGTGTTTTATCTCTGATTGTGGTCGATGTGCAATTTGAGGAAGGGGTTTGGGACTCGTCCAGCCTTGGTCATCCCGGGGATTCCTTAGGTTGCCGCCGTCATCTTTCTGTAACTTTTCGGCCGAAGCGACGAAAGCCTAGCAACGTCGCGGCAGATGTCCAGAGCGCGGGCGTAGGCAATTTTCAATCGACTGTGATGTTGCTGTCGCTACCAGGCCAGGACGGCGGGGAAAGCCGACTGCACTGTTAATACTTGTTGCTTGGGCGCAATTACCTATTCGGGTCGGCATCGATGGTGGGCAAACACCGGGTTCGGCTCCGTCGTTGGCTACCCGGCTTGGAGGGCCGATATCACCGCGACGTTGACGATGTCGTCACTGTTACAGCCACGCGACAGATCGTGGAGAACACCGTCAAGGCCTTGCAGGAGGGGGCCGAAGGCCTGGGCGCCACCAAGGCGTTCGGTGATTTTGTAGGCGATGTTGCCGGAGTCGAGGTCGGGAAAGATAAAGACGTTGGCATCGCCTGCCACCGGCGACCCAGGTGCCTTTGATGCGCCGATCGACGGCACCCAGGCGGCATCAAACTGCAATTCGCCATCGACCGCGAGGGTCGGGGCCTTGGCCTGGACGCGAGCTGTGGCCGCTCGAACTTTTTCGACCCGCGGATGTTCGGCGCTGCCCTTGGTGGAGAAGCTCAACATCGCCACGCGGGGCTCGGTGCCAGCGAGCTGTTCAAAGGTGGTAGCGGTGGAGATGGCCACCTCGGCCAACTGCTCGGCGTCGGGGTCGGGCAACACGCCGCAGTCGCCGTAGGCGATCGGGGTGCCGTCGGCCAGCACAAAGAAGAACGAACTCGACACCACCGCTACGTCCGGGGCGGTCCCGAGCACCCGAAGGCCGGCCCGAATCACATCGGCGGTAGCTCTGCTCGCCCCGGCCACACAGCCATCGGCCCAACCGGACTTCACTGCGATGGTGGCCACCATCAATGGGTCGTTGACGTTGATGGTCTTACCGGCGGCTTCGGCCTCGGCCAACAGCCGGGCGGCGATCTCCGCCGCACCAGGATCGCCGAGGTCGGCCACCGACGCGATGTCGGTCCCGATCACGATGGGCACGGCCAGACCTTCAGCTCGCAGGCGGGCGGCGGCTTCGACGGCGCGATCATCGCCAGCGTCGGCCAACACGATTCGCTTCGGATCAGCGGCAGCCCGAACGTACCAACCATCGAGGATGTTGCTCATCGACGCAGACTACTCAAGTGGTGTCGTGGTGATCAGCCGTCGAGGCAGATGGGGGCGGGCTGTCGATGCCGATAGGGGCACCGATGGGATCAACCCTTGCCGCGCCACGGGACGAGGCGAGCTTCGAGAAAGCGAAGACCGATGTCCATCAGCACACCGAGGACCGAGATGATGACGATGCCCACCACCATCACGTCGGTGCGGAAGAACTGCCGGGCGGCAAAGATCATGGCGCCCAGACCGTCGTCGGTACCGACCAACTCGGCGGCCACGAGCGTGCCCCAGCTCACACCAAGAGCCACACGGAGACCGGTGAACAGCTCGGGCAGGGCGTTCGGCAGCACCACTCGGGTCAGTACTTGCCACTTTGATGCACCGAGCGAGTAGGCGGCCCGCACCTTCGACAGGTTTACCGCCTGGGTGCCCGAGCGGGCGGCGATGATCATGATCCAAATGGAGGCAAAGATCAGTAGCCGCACCGCCGGTCTGTCGCCAAGGCCAAAGAAGGCGATGGCGAGTGGGATCAGGGCCAATGGGGGAATAGGTCGGAAGAGTTCTACCGGCGTATCAAAGAGGCTCTTCAAGCGGCTCGAGAGGCCCATGGCCATGCCGATGGGTACGCCGACGATGGTCCCGAAGAACATGCCGCGGGCAACCCGCCACAGGCTCACCCTCGTGTGTTCCCAAATGGTGATGTTTCGGAAACCGACCGTCGAAAGAGTGAAGAAGCCGTTCCAGGTGTCACGAGGAGTTGGCAGCTGGGTGGGCCGGAAAATTTGGGTGTAGGCCTCTTTGCCGCAATCGGGATCGGCGTTGCAGGCGGTGACAAACTGCTTATCGCTCGTGGGGGACTTCCGTGGTGCCTTCCCCGGGCCATCGGGTCGGTCCGGCGGATCTTCACCAGCGGCCCGCGCCTCTTCGGCCTCAACCTCGTAGGCCGCAAGCTCCACCTCGAAAGCATCGACCGCCTCCTGATGCTTTTCCACAGCGGCGGCATGGGTGCGGGAATCTTCGGCCTTGGCCGCGTCGATTACGTCGCCCGGCAGTCCGAACGCGTGGGTGGTGAGGTACCAGGCCGCCATCAGAAGGATCAGGGCAAGAAGGCTCCACAACGGCTTGCTGTGGACCGCACTCGAATCACCGAAGGTGACGGTCTTGTTGTCGGAGCGTCGTTTGAACCTGCCTCCACCGCCGGAGAACGGTCCGACCTTGTCGGCCAGGCCCAGTGTGGCGCCGTCGGATACTCCGGAACCGAAACCCTCACCAAAGCCGCCGGCCATTAGTTTGAGCCTCCCATGATTTGTTCTTCCATATCCCAGATCATCGAGAGCACTTCCTCACGGGTTTCGATGAACTCCGGTGACGCCTTGAGCTCCCGAGGCTCCACCTCAAGTCCGATCTTGGCAAAGGGCAGCTCGTACTCTTTTTCGATCCGACCCGGCCGAGGCGCCATCACAAACATGCGATCGCCGAGATAAAGAGCCTCCTCCACGCTGTGGGTCACCAGCACCACTGTCTTGCCGGTCTCCTGCCACAGCTGAAGCACCAGACCCTGCATCTTTTCCCGGGTGAGGGCGTCGAGGGCGCCGAGGGGCTCATCCATGAAGATCACATCGGGGTCGTTGGCTAGGCACCGGGCGAGAGCCACACGTTGTTGCATGCCGCCGGAAAGCTCGTAGACCCGCTTGTCGCCGAAGCCCTGGAGGCCCACGGTCTCAAGCAGGTCGTCGACCGTTTCGTTGTATTCGCCTTTGCGGACCCGGTTCATTCGAGGCCCGAACGAGATGTTCTCGGCCACGGTGAGCCACTCAAAGAGGGCGCCCTGCTGGAACACCATGCCGCGGTCCTGGCTGGGCCCGGTGATTGGTTCGCCGCCGAGAAAAACCCCGCCCGACGTGGGCGCCAAGAACCCGGCCATCACGTTCAACAACGTGGTCTTGCCGCAGCCGCTGGGGCCCAACAGGGTAAGGAGCCGGCCGCCCTCCAGTTCAAACGAAACGTCGTGGAGGGCGGTGACGGGTTCGCCCTTGGGCACCTGGTACACCATGCCCAGTTCGTGTGCCAGTAGTTCCTTCACCTGCAAGGCCCCCAAACGACGCTCTTGATCAGTGCAAGTGATCGGGCCCAACTCGATGGAGTTGGGCCCGATCTCCTGCGGTACTAGTACTTGCTTACTGTGCTTCCTGTACTTGCTGCCAGCTGCGGCAACTAGCCGATGGCCGCTTCGAGGAAGCTGGTGTCGACGGCGAAGCTGAAGTCCTCCAGCGCACTGTCGATCTCACCAAGTTCAACGAAGGTCTGAAGCTGGTTGGTCATCGAGGCGGACACGTTGCCACCCATCCAGTCCTCACCGAGCTGGTCTTCGAGGCTCGGGAAGGAGAACCACAGGTCACCGTCGAGGAAGTTTCCGACGTCTTCCATACCCGCCGCCTGAGCGATGGTTGGGTTCTGAGCAGCCGGATCGGCGGCCCAAGCGTCGTTGAAGTCCTGGGTGGCCCGCAGGAAGTTGGAGACAACGTCGGGGTTGGCCTCACCAAAGCTGGTGGGGATCGACACGATGTCGTAGGTGGCGGCGCCAACCTCTTCCGAAACTTCCTTACCGGTCAGGATCGGCACACCGCCAGCGGCAGTCATGGTTTCGATCGAACCACCAAAGGCACAACCAACCTGGATGTCGCCGTTTTCGAAGGCGGCCGCGGTATCGGCACCACTACCAGCAGGGACGACGTTCAGGTCGTCGAGGTTGACGCCGAGGAAGGTCATCGTCTCCAGCATCTTGTAGTGGGTGACGTTGCCGATGGGGGTCATCACGGTGGCGCCGACGAGGGTCTCGGCAGCGTTGTCGCGGGTGACACCAAGGGAGCCCTGGGCGATGCAGTTGTCGGCCTCTTCGTAGGCAACGGCGATGCCGACCATGCGAAGGTCGGCACCAGCGTTCACGGTGTTGGCGAACGGGGTGAGGCCCTGGGAGTAGGAGATGTCGATCTCGCCGGCTTCCATGGCTTCAGACATCACGCCACCGCTGTCGAACGGTACCCAGTTGATCTCGCCGACGCCCACGGCCTCGGCGAAGGAACCGTCGGCCTGGCCGAACTGGTTGGGGGTGGGCCACTCAGCGAAGTAGGCCACGTTCAGCACGTCAAGACTGGTCTCGGCCATGGCTTCATCGTCGCCATCTTCAGCCATTGCCTCGTCGTCGTCTTCGGCCATGGCTTCGTCGTCGCCGTCGTCGCTGTGGCTATCGGCCTCACCGTCGTCTTCGGCCATGGCTTCGTCATCGTCTTCAGCCATCGCTTCATCGTCGCCGTCGCCATCTTCGGAACCGCCGTCATCGTCGGAGGTCTCCTGGGCGCCGCCATCGCTGTCGCCGCTGCTGTCACCGCAGCCTGCGGCGATCAAGGCAAAAGCCATGAACATCAGCAGTAGTAATCGTTTCATTTCTGTTCTCCTTGTCCGGATACTTCTGCCGGAGATGCATCGGGCATCGCCGGTCGACCGGAGCGGCTGAGAGCCGCCACGGTCTTCCCGGACAGGAAACGAACTTGGTCGCAAGGCGCGACACAGTGGATTTTCAAGTTGGTTCCCTCCCCTCCGGGATGTTCACCGCGTTTGCTACCTACCGGCGTTGGGGCGCCGGTCGCGGTGATTCCGCAAGCCTAGGCGCGGCACTGCCTGCAATTGGTGCAGTCACCGGTACCCAAACCCACGAAGATCTTTGACTCTTCACAACAAACCTTGCCCCCACAGCGTTGTTGGCCCCGTCGTTACTGGGCTGACGGCCCGGCCGGGTTCTCGGCCAACCACTGGCCGGTCCGATCTAAAATCTGGTCAACTCGGCCCATAATGTCGTCGATCACGGCCCGATCGGCGATGAGCGGCGGCGAGATGATCAACATCGTTGCCCCCCGGTCATCGGGTCGAATCATCAGGCGGGTCTCGTTCACGAAGCCGCCGAGAACGCCGGTCTCCAGCGCCTTGGCCTGGTCGGGCGACAGCGCCACCCCGTTGGCGCGATCGGCGCACAGCTCGATCGCATAGAAGTAGCCGGTGCCCCGAAACTCGCCGATGTGGTTATGGGCCTCGGTCAGCTTGGTGAGCGAAGCCTTGAAGTAGTCCTCGTTGCCGAGCACGTTTGCGAAGATGTCCTCATCTTCCATGGCTCGCATGTTGGCGGTGGCGACCGCGGTAGCCACGGGATGGCCGCCGAACGTGGAGCCATGCATGTAGGTGCCCATTTCGGACTCCCACAGCGATTCCACCAGCCGACGGCGAATCACCACGCCGCCGAGTGGTTGGTAGGCGCTGGTGACCCCCTTGGCAAAGGTGATCATGTCGGGCACCACGCCAAAGCGCTCACTGCCGAACCAATGGCCGAGGCGACCAAAGCTGTTGATCACTTCGTCGGCACAGAGCAGCACGCCGTACTTGTCGCAGATGCGGCGCAGTTCCTGCCAGTAACCCTCCGGCGGCACCACGGCACCACGGCCGTTTTGCACCGGCTCGGCAATCACCATGGCGACGGTTTCGGGGCCTTCGGCCAGGATCATCTCCTCGACGGCCTGGACACAGTGGAGATCTGCTGCGGTGCCGCCTGAGGGAATGACGGCACCGCAGGTGTTAGGAACGTGGCGAACCCCGTCCCAGAGCATGGGGAGAAAAGGATCCCGGAACTTCGGGATACCGGTGACCGAGA
>CALAML010000089.1 GCA_937925845.1 uncultured Acidimicrobiales bacterium
GTTCCCGCTCAGCCACGGGTAGAAGTGGGCCGCGCTGTTTGAGGTATGCCCTCTCAACCTGCCCTTCGTGAAGTCCAAGCTCGATGGCGAAACCGAGCGCTGCCGTTGGGGCGCGATCGGGGTCGAACCCCAGGGCCATCACCTCGAACAGCTGCATCTTGGCCAGCTGCATATCCTGCTTGGAGAACTCGGCCACTTTGGTCATCAGCAACTCAAGCGGGGCCGTCTCGAGAAGCTGGCCGCGATGACAGGCCTTGTACTTGCGTCCCGATCCACAGGGGCAGGGCTTGTTGCGACCCGTCGCCCGCTTGGCTTGGGCATCGAGACGATCGATCGGCGTCCTAACCGGTAGTTTCGCAGCCTTGAAGTGGGTGCGGGCCGAGTCGAAATCGCCCCGGTCAAAATCGGCCAGGCCCAGCTCGTAGTGCGACGCCCGAAAATCGGGGTCGACCTCAAGTGCCTGGTGGTGGCGGGCGATACCCAGGTCGAACTCGCCAACCCCGAAGTGATCGCGGGCTAAGAGGTATTGTCCGGCGGCTGCATCGCGGCCGGGCACCACTGCCAAGCCACCGAGGAAGTCCCGGTAGTGGGGACTGCCCCAGTGTTGGCGGTTCCATTCCATAAAGGCTGCCACCACCGCTTCGTGGTTCAGCCACTTGGCTGCTTCGGCGGCATCGGCAACGGGCACAAACGCGTCGCCAGCCGATTCCTTGGCGTTCAGCCAGGCCGCCCATCGATGCTCGAGCTGATCGAAGGCCTCCTGACAGCACGGCTTGAAACCGAACACTTCTGCCACTTGATTTCTGCTTGGTTCCAACGGGTCCGCCGACCCAAACAGCTCAACAACTTCACTTACTTCATCCATGAAAAGACCCTAACGACGACCACTGACAGCTTGGGAAAGACCTATCCGGGGCTCTCAACGGCGGTGGGGTCTGAACCGGCTTTGGAAGCGCGATTGCCACCTTTGGTACGGTTACTTTAACTACATTTCAAGCCTTTCAGCACTTCCCCACACAGAAGGCTCCTCGGTGACCACCTTTCTTTTTGCCGGCCACAGTCACACCCGTTGCTTCAACGGTGCGCTCAAGGACGGCTCCGACGACGTCCGCGGCACGGTTGCCGAATTGCTGGATCCGGTCGACCCGCAGGATCAAAACGCCCTGCTTGGCATCCGGGCTCTTCTGATCAACCAGCTCTACACCGCTACCGGCGACGACCGCTTTTCGCTTGAGTCATCGGTGGGTGACATCCGAGCTGCCGCCGCCGACCAGAACGTTCATATCGCGCTTGCCCTTGGCGGCAACGAGTACGTGCGGTCTGCGCTCTTTACGGCGCTACCCCCCGACCGAGGTTGGGTCCTCGAAGGCGACGAGCGCCCGGCCGGTCACCTCGTGGTGCCTCGCGCCGGGGTTCGCCAAACCATTCACGATTTGTTGGCCGACCACTTTTCCGTCGCTCAATTGGCCAGCGATTGGTTTCATCGACCGATTCTCCAACTGGCTGCGCCCCCGCCGCTCGACGACATTCCCGAGCGCGAGTCGATGTTGAACGAACTGGTCGGGTTCATGTTGAACCGATCGGAGTACGCAAATTCCTATCGAAACCTGCTCCCCGAGATGGGTCACGATCGGGATCTGCCCGAGGACATGATTCAACAGATCCTGCCGCTGCGGCGGACGACCCCCCAGCAGATGCAGTCGCTGTGGAACATCCAGAGCGAAGTGGTTGCCGAGCTTTGTGATGCCAACGGGGTGCGCTTTGTTGATGCGCCGGTCGAGGCCCGCACCGAAACCGGCTTTCTGCGGGGCGAACTTGCTGCCGACCTGGTGCACGCCAATGAAGACTACGGCCACTTGGTGATCGCCGATCTGGTGAGGCTGGTTGAAGACGACGCCACGGCGCCGGCACCGCTGCCTCTGGTGGAGTTCCCTCCGTTCCCGCCCGCCAACCCCTACATGCATGCACCCGACACCGCCTTCTGGCGCCGATCGGTGGCCGAGGTGCCCGCCGCCGATATCGACCCGGTCTCGGGCTGGGTGCCAACCATCAACCGCCGCACCCGTATCGCCACCGTCGGCAGCTGCTTTGCCCAAAACATCTCCCGCTATCTGAAGGCTCAGAACTTCAACTTCCTCGATGTTGAGCCGCGGCCTCCGCTGATTTCCACTGAGGTGGCGACCAGCTTCAACTACGGCCAGTTCTCAGCTCGCTACGGAAACGTGTACACCTCCCGACAACTGGTGCAGCTGCTCGAGCGGAGCCTCTTCCACGGTGAGAACCCCGAGCGTGACAACGAGGTGTGGCGCATCAGCGACACCCGGTGGGTTGATCCGTTCCGCCCGAAAATCCATCCAGAGGGTTTTGATTCGCCCGCCGCTCTTCGTCAGGATCGGCGCCGCCACCTCGCCGCGGTGTCGGCCATGTTGCAGCGACTCGATGTGTTGGTGATCACCCTCGGTCTCACCGAAGCGTGGATCAACCGCAACACCGGTGCCGCCTACCCGTTGGCGCCAGGAGTGGCCGGGGGTCGCTTCGACCCGAATGCTCACGAGTTCGTGAACCTCACCGTCGACGATGTTCGCGATGACGTGGCCCGCTCGATCGAGCTGCTCCGCTCGGTGAACCCCGATGCTGAGGTGGTGCTGACCGTCTCGCCGGTGCCGCTGATCGCCACCGCCTCCGACGATCACGTTCTGGCTGCCACCACCTATTCGAAGTCGGTCCTGCGGGTTGCTGCGGGCCAGATCAGCAACGAAGTGGAGGGGGTTAGCTACTTCCCGTCGTATGAGATCATCACCGGCGCCTTTAATCGGGGTCGGTACTTCGGCGGCGATCTTCGCTCGGCAACTGATGAGGGCGTCGATCACGCCATGCGGCTGTTCTTCCGCCACTCCGCCAACCTCGAACTTGTCCCGATCACCGGAGTCGACCGAGCCACGGTCGAGGCCCAGTTGGATGGTGTGGCTGCCAGCGTGGTGTGCGATCACGAGGATCTCGATGCCGCCGACCTCACGCCGTCGCCATCGCCCAGCGAAATAGAGATAGAGATCGAACCTGAGATCGAGAGCGCCCCGGCGTCCTAAAGCCGAGGCCGAAGCCAGACGCCCTCGCAACTAATACACGGGACGGCATCGAGCGAAGGCGAGTAGCCACTAATAGGGCGACACAGCCGACAAGGCTGGAGCTGACCTGTGTTTGAGTCGAGTCGGCCTAGAACACCAGCGGGATCTGCGACTCGGGGAAGTCGGCGGCCGGGAACCACCAGGTTTCGAGGGCGTAGCGCGGATCGCTCAGGCCTTCTCGGGTGGCGGTGCGATGCAGGAGTCGCTCGGTGAACAGCACTCCGTCGCCGGGGCTGAACGTGGGGTGAACGATCCCCACCTCGCCAGCCGCTTCCATGGCATCGGTGTGCGAAACCGACCACTCAAAGGCGGCTCCGTTGATGCCGGTCGGGGCGAAGTCCATCTTTGGAATCGGGACCAGATCCATCCCGGGAGAAGAGGTTCCGGCGCCACAGGTCGACAGCGCAACCCAGGAGTTGATGGTGCGGATGCTGCGACCCATGAAGGCGCCGTCCTGGTGCCAGTCGGCGAAGGGTAGGTCGGGCCGGACCCGCCACAGCGCACACTTTCTGGCCGAGACTGCGGCTCTTCCTCCGAACCATCGCTCGACCGTGCCGGCCAGGCCGCACCGACGGTAGGCACCGAGCATCGAGCGGAACATGCGCGGCGAGTCGACGGCAAACATCGAGCCGGAGTTCTGTGAGAACGCCCGCTCCGATTCCAGCTCACCGAAGTTCAGGTCTTCACCGAAGGGCGCATACCAGCGACCCCGCTCCTGGTTGTCTCGATCGTGTAGCGATCGATCGATCCCGGCTTTCAGCTCGCCGCAGGTGTCGGTGTCGAGCAGGCCTCGAATGATGAGACAGCCGCTGGTGTTGAGTCCGGTGGCGATCGCCGCGGTGGAGAGGTTGGCGGCGTCGACGGTGGCGATTCCCTCGATCACCTGGACCGCGTCCGACGGGGCCAGATCCTGATCGACGTCGCCGACCGCCTCGCCCCATTCGTCGACCTGGCCAAAAACGTCGTGGCGGCGCCGCACCAGGCTGGCATCTACCGCTTCCAGATCGGCGTTCTCGGCGTGGGCTGCGTGGAAGTCCAGACCCTCAAGCGGCGTCCGTTCGGGCGGCGCGGTGGTCATTGCTGTTCTCCGAATACATCGGTGTGACCGAGCACGGCGAAGGCATCGGGGAGCGGCACCGGCTGGGCCCAGGATGCAAGCTCTTCTATTGAGGTCGCGGTGAAGTCACCGTCGGCCAACCGCTGCTCGATCTCGTCGTAGGCGTCGACCAGGGTCGGGTCGCCCGGCTTGAGCCCGGAGATCATGGCCAGGCCCTTGCGGTAGGGGCCGGCGAAGGCTTCCACCACCTGGATGGTGAGGTCGGGTCGGTATTCGCGCAGGATCGGCACCACTCGGTAGACGTCGCCGCACCACGCGGCGAAGTCTCGCTCGCGGCCGGCCATCTCCATGCGGTCGGGGAAGACGTCGTCGACCACGATCAGTCCGTCCTCGTTCATCCACCGCTCGGTGTTGATGATGTCTCGCAGCACGTACTCCGAAAGGTGCATGCCGTCGACATAAGCCAGGTCGACGCCGCCCTTGAGGTGGTTGGCGCACCAGCCTTCGTTGGCGAAGAAGCTGTCGCTGCGAATCTTGAAGATCTTGGTGGGGAACGCCTGGGTCATGGTGAGTTCGAAGTCGGGGTCGAGCCCGACCCGGGCGCACTTGGCCAGCCGCATGCTGTTGCCGTTGTCCACCCCGATCTCGAGATACAGCTTGGGCTTTCGAAGCTCGTGGAGGCGGGCGAGCACACCGAGGTAGTCGAGATCGGCCGGGGTTACGCCGATGGCTTCGGCCCTCGGCTCCAACAGCCCGGTGGGGGTGAGCGGCGGTCGAGCCACGTGTTCGTCCTGGGGCACGCGGGAGGTGAGGTGCAACCGGGGCGGCTCCTGGCCCACGACCAGATGATCCACGTAGATCTTGGCCAGGTTGGCGAGTACCCGACCGCGCTCAATGCCGTAGGACGTGGAGATGGTGGGCACCGTCTGAGCGTCGTTGCGGACCACTCCGTACACAAACGGGCTGCGACACAGTGCCGGGAATCGGTAGCCGAACAGTTCTTCATTGCGTTGGTGGAACCGGTCGACCCGCTCTTTACGGACGTCGACAGAAACGCCAGTGGTGGTGCCGTGGTGGTCTTGGTGGAACGAGCCCTCGCCGGCCAGCAGTACGTACTGGTTGTCGGGGTCGTGGGTGAGGCGGTGGAAGAACTCGACGTTAGCCATACCGGCGCCGGGCTCGTCGAAGCGTTCGTCGAAGCCGCCGCAGCGTTCGAGCACCTCGCGGGTGGTGATCAAACAGTTGGTTTCGGCCCACTGGAACGGGTTGCGATCGGCAACCTCGGTGGCCTTCAGCGCGTAGGTGAAGAGGCTGTATCCCTGCTCGGGCCAGCCCATCTCGGCCAGGTCTGCGGTTTCGGTTTCGAACGGGTCGGGGCGGTCATCGGGCAGCAGGTTCTGGGCTTCGGCGCCCAGCAGATACTGCGGCACGTTGATGACCGGGTTCTCGAACAGCTGGCGGATTTCCATGGTGCTGCGGATCACGCCCGGGCTCAGCAGGTGGGCGCCGTCGATCATCATGGCGATGGTGTCGTGGCGGGCCGACTCGATGGCCTTGTTGAGGCCAAAGACCGGTGAGGGGTGTCCGTCGACCCGAATCAGTTCCACTCCGGGAACCACGTCGTCGAGGTCGCTCGTCTCCAGCGGAGTGTCGGAGCCGTTGTCGACAACGATCACCTGCACATCAACCACATCAACATCGGCGTCGCCAGTGCCGTCGGTGCTGTCGTTGCCGAACCCCTGGTAGCCGGGGGTGAGGGTGAGCAGCGTCCGACGGATCTGGCGGGGGATGTTGTAGGCGGCGACAATAAAGGTGATGCCTCGCGGCGCCTCGCTGGAGCGCGCCGGGGTGATGCCGCTGCGATGGGCCGTCAGCTCGTCGACGTAGCTGGCCAGCTGGGTCGTGCGCTCGGAAAACTCGTCACGTTGACGGGTTACCCATTCGAGTTGATGTTCAAGCTGGGCGATTCGTGCTTCAAAGCCCGCACTCTCGAGCGACATTCGCGCCAAGTCCTCTCTGGCCGATGGTTCAAAGGCCACAAACGATGTGGGTTCGAACGTTGATCAAGGCCCGCCTTCGACCCAATCGAAGAGTAGAACATTCCATGCATTTACAACAATTTTGCGCCCCTCTAAGACCGGGGATTTCGTGGGTTTCCCAGGGAGCGGTACTCTCGCCCACCCATGGGGTTAGAGAGCGACAGCACCGGCGACAAGGCCGGGGCCAAAACCACCGAATCCATTGCCCAGCCGGTGTTGGCGTCGTTTCCCCGCGCCGGAAGAACGTGGTTGGCCACCTTGATTCATGGTGCGGTGGCCGGGAGCGCCGATGGCGGCATGGAGCTGCTTCAGGGCGGCGACCATCGGGTGCTGCTCACCCACGACGATTTTGATCCTGCCCAACACGGCGGTCCGACGGTGCTGGTGTTGCGCGATCCGGCGGATCAGCTGGTGTCGTTTTTCCACTACATGTCTGATCACCTCGGCGAGTACCGCGGCACCCTGGCCGAGAGCGTGCACTCCGAAAACCAGGGTGTGCCCCGGCTGGCTCGCTGGTTCAACACCTGGGGCGAGGTGGCGCCCCGCTGTTTTGCCACCACCTACGAAGCCCTCCGCACCGACACCGCCACTGAGTTGGTGAAGGTGCTCGACGGCCTCCACCTCGCTCCCCATGCCGATCTCGATCTCGAAGGTTTGGTGGCCGCCTGCGATTTCTCGATCGCCCACGCCTTCGAATCCGCAGCCGCCGCAAGTGGTGCCGACAAGGGTGACGCTGGCCAGGATGGCGCCGCCGGTCGAGCGAGGGATGAGGCTAGCGAGAGCAAGGCGGGCGAGGAGGGCGAAGAGGGCAGTGGCGTCGGGGGCAATGGCGCCAACCCGAATGCACTGTTCGCCCGACAGGGTCGGATTCGGGCCAGCCGAGAGGTGCTCAGCCCGGCCGAACTAGAAGGCCTCGTAGCTTCGCTCCGGCAACGCCTAACCCCAGCCGGTCACGCACTCTTTGCCCGAGGCAGGTTCAAAGACCTCCCCTAGAGCCCTCTGCGGCGTGGCCTGTTTGGTCTGCCGTCAGACCAGTGCCGGTTCTTGTCCGCTGATCACCGACCGAGGCACTCCGAGTGCGTCGAACGTCGCTGGGTCGAAGAAGTAGTCCGGAACGTTGCCAACACCAGTCCACTCAAAGAGTTGCAACCCACCCGCAGGCGTCGCACGAATCGCGATCCTAGGTCCGTCGGGAGAATCCTCCGCCTCGGAATAGGGGATCAGACCATCGGTAATGGTCTCAGTCTCAACCTTCGTGAGCGGTTCACCTGGGTAGAGCTGGTTTAGCCATCCAACCACCAGTTGGGTCTGGGCCCGAACCCGCCGCCTCTGAAAAGACTCTGCCAGCCACCCCACCCCAGAAATGAGCGCCGCAACCGCCGCCAGAACTGTGGGAAGCATGATCAGGAGCAACAACGCTGCCGCAACCGCACCGCTGTCGAAAGCAGCAACGATAAGCGGCACGTAGACGAACACATAGGACTGAATAGCAAGAACCGTGAGCACCAAGCCCACGATGATGCTGAGAAACCAGTAACCGGCGGCAGGCGACGGGAGCTGGCCGCGTGCGCGAAGCCAGTCCTGTGCTTGGGTCCGCGCTTCGGCGCTCAGGCGCGGTCGATCCAAAAGGTCGGCGAGCAACCAGTAGCCGTCGAGTTGCAGAACCGGCAGGAGGTTAAAAACGACACCGAGAGCGAGCAAAGCAATGACTCGGAGCGAAACCGACAACACGATCGCTGGCGGGTCCAGCAGGACCAATACGCTGAGCAGCCCCGCTACCAGTAGCTCCATGGCAACCCCGCCAAGTGCCTGAACGATTCGGTTGCGACGACCCATCATCAACGCGTCAGAGGAATCGACGAAGAACGAGATGCTGCCGAGGTAAAGGTCGAACCCGGCGGCACCGACGTTGCGGCCGCCGCGAAGGTTCCCCGCCGCATGTCCCAGCTCGTGCAACAGGCCGGCGATGGCAAGGACGACTCCGATCAGCACCGCTTCGGCCACTGGGTTCTGAACGGCCGGATCGATGTGACCGGTCACCAGCCGAGCAAGCACGAGCAGAGTTGGGATTACCGCCGCCGTGGCCAGCACGAGTAGACGCCGACCGTCAAAGAGGAACCGCAGTCCGTTTCGGTAGGCCCATCTAGCCAGTCGAGCAAACGAGGTTGTTTGAAAAAGCGCCCGCTCGGGTGGCGGTTCGACAGAGCCCAAGAGAAAGCCATCTTCCTCCGCTGCATACAGCAGGGCGCGGGCTCGTCGGCTATCAGCAGGGGGTGTGGTGCCGTCCAGGCCGAGGAGTAGATCGGCTTCTTTCTTGTCCAGGTGCCAGTGGATGACCCCCGTGGGAGAACGCAATACGGCGTTGGACTTAGCCCATCGCACCTCAACCTCGGGGTGCAGCCGAGGGGGCGCGTTAACTATCGGCATTGGCCTTCAGGATGGCGACTTCCTCTTGCAGAGCTTCCACCTGCTCAGCCAGTGCCTGGATTGCGGCAAGAGCCACCCCTGAGCTGTCAATCGGATGGATGGTCCGATCGTCGTCACTCAGCCCGAACCGGTCGGCAAAGTCCTGGGCCATTGGGCCAAGGTGTAGGACCGTTGGATGGTCAAACTTGTAGGACCAAGTCTTTATCGGCAGAGTCCGAAGGCGACGAAGAATCTCCTGCACGTCGTCGGTGGCTTCGGTGCCATAGGCCTCAGAGATTCCCCGCCGCCGTCGGGGAATCAACATCCGCAGCCTCGGGACCAACTGGATGGGACGAGAACTCAGTGCGCGCCGCCGTGTCGCTTAATCCGCTGATCCGACCTACCGCGGGTCCATCGACGGTTGACTCGCTTTATCCGCTGATCTGAGGCACCCCGCTTCCACCGGCGGTTGACCCGCCTGACGCGCCGAGGGGCCTTAAGTCGTGTCATTCCTACACCCGCTTGATTCGCTGATCTGACCGACTACGCTGCCAGCGACGGTTCACCCGCTTTATCCGCTGATCCGACCTAGCGCGGGTCCATCGGCGGTTAACTCGTCTGACACGCCGCACCTTGCGAGCCCTTGTCATACCGGCATCCTCTTGATTCGTCGATCGGAGGTCGCGCGGAACCAGCGACGGGTCACCCGCTTGATCCGCTGATCCGACCTGCCTCGAACCCAGCGACGGTTAAGGCGCTTGACTCTCTGGTCCGATCTACCTCTGGCCCACCGGCGATTGACCCGTCTAACACGTCGAACCTTGCGAGCCCTTGTCATACCGGCAACCTCTTGATTCGTCGATCGGAGGTCACGCGGGACCAGCGACGGGTCACGCGTTTGAT
>CALAML010000090.1 GCA_937925845.1 uncultured Acidimicrobiales bacterium
ACCGGCTGGAACCTGGCCAAACTGGCCCCGCTCGACGACCCGCCCCACCCAAACCGGGCCGGCGAGGAGTTCATCGCCCACCGCTACGCCGCAGCCTTCGCCAAGCTTGACCGCTGCGACTCGATCCGGCGAGGCGACCACGAGCGACCATCGAGGCCGGGATGGATACGACTCACCAGGCAGGGCCGGGACCTCCGCCTTGACTGGGGCAGATCCCTCGATGCCAGCGGTCCGGTCCGCTACATGATCCGACGCAACGGCTTCGGCATCGGGCAAACCACCGACAACACCTTCCGGGTGCTCGACGCCAACCTCAACGCCACCTACTCCGTCGTACCGGTCGACCGCCTCGGCAATACCGGGCTCAGCCGAGCCCGCCGCCTCCGGTAGGTCCGCCACCCCCTTGGCCGGTAAGGAGTTCTAGAATGGGAGGGTGACATTGCCCCCCGCTCGTCCTGATATGTCGTCGCGTCCGCACTCATCCGGGAACGCCCGCAGCGTGGCCCTGCTCCTCGGGCTGTTGGTACTCTGTGTCTTGGCCATGGTCGCCTGCGGTGGCAGCGGCGAAAGCGACTCCGAAGGAGACGGCAAGGAAGAAGGCCAAGGGCAAACCTCATCGACCACCCCAAGTTCCGACGGCGACCAAGGCGACGCCGATGGCGAGGACGCCGAGGATGCGGACAGCGACGAAGCTGACCCCGACGGCAACTCCGACTCGACCGAACCGTTTTCCATCGACAACTGGCCCGACGAGCCGGTGATCGCCAGCGGCGACCCGGCTGGCGACGCCGACGACGGCACTCCCGGGACCCAGCTCGGACCGATCCCGGTGCCCGAAACCTCGGCCCTCGTCGCCAGCCGACTCGAAGACGACGTGTACTGGACAATCCAGGATCGCTCCCCCGAAGATGACCGGGCCGCACTCCATGGTTTCCGACTGGTCGATGGGGAGGTCGATCCGAACTACGGCGGGCCGGGGAAGATCCGAACCGTGATGGTTCGCGACGTCGCCAACGTCGACTGGGAAACCCTGAGCCACGGTCCCGACGGCACCCTTCTCATCGGGGATCTCGGCAACAACGATTGCCGACGCAACGATCAAAAGGTTCTGCAGGTACGCGAGCCGGAAGCCGATGACCTCGCAGTAGATCTGGTGGCCCGATGGCAGGTTGACTTCCCTGACACGGCGGCCGCATGTGGGGGCAAGAACAGCGAGGCCTCCACCATCTTCGACGGCGTCTACACCATCCTGGCCAAGACCGAGCCACCGCTGTTGTACCAACTCGACGACCCGGTCGACGGGCAGAACACGCTGACCCGGCTTGGCCCCATCGCCCAACCGGCGGGAGGATTCGCCCGACTCACGACCGGTATGGCCATCAACGATGCCGGTGACCGGGTAGCGGTGACCACCGCGGGCAAGCGATTTTGGGTCTACGACATCGACGGGCCGCTGCTCGAATCCCTGGCCACCAGCCCGCCCCGCTGGTCGCGCCGCTACACCTCAACACCCGACACCCAGATCGAAGGCGTCTCATTTCTGCCTGGCACCGACGACCTGTTGCTGATCGGGGAGAACCGGAGCCTCTGGTACTGGCCTGCAGAAAGCTACGAAGAAGGCGAATTGGGCTAACCAGCGCCTACCGACCGGTCTACTGCCTAGCGGTCAAGAAACCACGGCAACCTACCGGTCGGACCGATAGCCTTGAGTATCGGTTGCGCAGGGGATTTGCCTATGGTGATTCTTGGTCATGGGCACGAGACTGAAGGCCTGATTCGGGTGTGCTCTTGGGTAAGCGCGTCCGCATGCGGGTACGGGTTGTTGTCCGACAGACGGGTTCGATGTGAGTTTTAGCCACCAGCTGGATCGACTCCTGGCGCAAGCGCTAACCCTCCGGGTGGCCGTGGCGCTGGGAGCATCGACCCTGGTGACCGCCGGAGTGGCGGGGCCACTGGCACTCCAGGCCCGAAACGCACAAGCCGATCAGCAGGTGTCGGTTGAAGGAACTGCGATCCTGCCCGAGGACGGAGAGGTTGAGGTTGCGCTGACCCCGGATCCACTCCCGGTCATACCGGCTCCTGCCGCCCCGACCAGCGACGTCGGCAAGGTGGTCGACAACCCGGAGTCCACTCTCGGCGGAGAAGCAACATCACCCCAAGTGGTCCTGGAACCGGTGACCACCCCCGACTCCAGCGAGCCCGAAGACACCACGGCGGAACCCGAAAGCCCCAACAGCGACCCGGCCCCACCAACGGTTGCCAGCACCGAGGCCCCGGAGAACCCTTCCACTATCGAGCCGACCGTGGCCGCCAGCCCAACCACCGATCCGACTCCGCCCACACTCACCCCGGCCCCAACCGAAGCACCACCAGCGACGCCCTCAAACCCGGCCTCCCCGGTACCTACGACGCCCACCAGCACAACCCCAACGACAACAACGACGGTGCCGACAACCCCAACGACCGCGTCACCCCGACAGGTTGAAGGCCCAGGCACCGGGGGTGGCGGCCTGACGCCAACCACCATCCGGCCCACCACGACCACCACCGAACCCTCGAGCACCACCACCGAGCGCCCGGCTACCACAGAACGCCCCGCCACAACAGAACGCCCTACCACCACCGAACGCCCCCCCACCACCGAACGCCCTACGACCACCGAGCGGCCCGCTACCACCGAAGGCCCCGCCACCGAGGCCCAACCCCCAACCACCGAAGAGGACCCCGCCGAAGAGCCTCCCGTCGAAGACGGCACCGCCACGACCGAGGCCGATGACCCCCCATCTACCGACGGCGACCCGGGTACGGCGCCAGCTGGGGCAGAGAGTGAGCTCCCGACCGAGATCCTGTGGTCGACCGTTCGATCCGGCGTCGGCGAAGACCCCCTTGATGGCGCAGTGATCACCGGACCGGTCTTTGTCCACCTCGGCCGCAGCCCCGACATCGCGGCCGTCCTGATCTGGCTCGACGACCCGCTGGGCGAAACGGTGCCGGTCCTGGATTCCTCCCGCCCGTTTACCTCGTTGCTGCAAACCGATGCCCTGGCCAACGGTCCCCACCGACTCGACATTCAGATCACGACTGTGGATGGAGACCGGCTCGCCCTTCAAGCCAGGTTTACGGTCGATATCGAGGAAAATTCCCCCGCTGAGGTTGAGCCCAGCGCCACCACCTCACAGGCCACGACCAGCGGACCTGAGGCCCCTCGGTCCATCAGCGAGTAGGCTCAGCCGGGCGCCAAAGTCCGCCCAACCGCGTGGTACTTCCCGAAATCCCAAACTCGACCCTTGGCATCACACGAAACTGGTCGAGTCGATGCCAGAATTGGCCCCGTGTCTGAGACCATCACCCCCACACCCCCACCCCCCTCCGCATGGAAGATCGAACCGGTCGGCCCGCTCTATGGCGATGTCGAAGTTCGAGGCTCCAAGAACGCCGTCACCAAGCACATGGTGGCGGCCATGCTCGCTGAGGGCGACAGCGTCATCCGCAACATTCCCGAGGTTGGCGATGTCACCATCACCGCCGAGATTCTGGAATCGCTTGGCGCTTCGGTAACGGTAGAAAACCACGTCGCCACAATCTCGCCGGGCGAGGTTACCGACCCCGCGGTGCCGCTGCGTTTCAGCGGCCTTAACCGCATCCCGATCCTGCTGATCGGCCCACTCCTGCACCGCCTGGGTGAGGCGTTTGTGCCAATGGTTGGCGGCGACCTCATCGGAGCCCGCCCGATCAACTTCCACGTGGATGCCCTCCGGGCCATGGGCGCTGAGGTGACCGTCAGCGCCGAAGGTATTACCGCCAAGGCTGTTGAACTTCACGGTGCCCACATCAAGCTTGACTACCCCAGCGTGGGCGCCACTGAAACCGTGCTCCTCACCGCGGTGCTGGCCCAGGGCCGAACGGTTCTTGAAGGCGCTGCGGTGGAGCCCGAAGTGATCGAACTGGCCCTGTTCCTCCAGCGCATGGGCGCCCGCATCGAGATGCGCCCCGAGCGCAAGTTCATCATCGAAGGGGTCGATCGTCTCACCGCGGCCACCCACCGTCTCTCCGGAGATCGCATCGAAGCGTTCAGCTACCTCACCGCCGGGCTGATCACCGGTGGTCGAGTGCGGGTCTTTGGCTGCCACCAGGATCGACTGGTCACCGCCATCTCCACCCTTAGCCGTATCGGCGCCGACTTTGAGATCACCGACGAATGGGTCGCGGCCTCAAGTGGCGAACTGGTCTCGGCGGCCGTGGAGACCGGCACCCACCCTGGGTTCATGACCGACTGGCAGTCGCCGTTGATCGCGCTGCTTACCCAAGCCAAGGGGCTGTCGGTGGTACACGAAACCGTCTACGAGGGTCGGTTCACCTACGTGCCGGCGCTGAACCAGATGGGAGCCGAGATCGAAGTGTTCGACACCTGCCTCGGTGGCCCGGGCTGTCGCTTCAACAACCGCAGTGCGGGTCACTCCGCCGTGGTTCGCGGACCGTCCAAGCTGGTTGGTGCCGAGATCGAAGTGCCCGATATTCGC
>CALAML010000091.1 GCA_937925845.1 uncultured Acidimicrobiales bacterium
CGGCTGGTCCTCCACAAACTGCCGAGCTGCTTCCTTGGCCGCATCGAGGCGGGTGGGCTCCGCATCTTCAGCCAACATCGACGACGAGGTATCGATGGCCAACACCACGGTGCCGGTTCGCTTCGGCAACTCCACGTTCACTCGCGGGCGGGCGGCGCCGATGGCCAGGGCCACCATGGCCAGCCCGAAGAGCACATACGGCAGGTGCTGCAGTGGACCGGCGGGCTTGGCGGACTTCGCCTTCACTCCCCCGCCCGCGCCACCGCTGGCCACCATCACGCCCATCGTGCCGAGGGATGCCCGCTTGGCCTCACGCTCACGCCACAGGTAGAGGTAGCCGGCCACCAACGCCGGGACGGCCAAGAGCGACACCAGGGCCGCGGGCCACACAAACGACATCAGGCGCCACCCCGTCGAGCGCCGACCAGCGAGCGACGCCGGTTGATCATGCGGACCAACGCGTCGATCACCGGCTCGCCGGTGGTCGCATCGTGGAGATCGACACCACTGCGGGTCATGGCTGCCTGCAGGGTGGCCTCGCGCTCGGCCACCTCCGCCCTGAAGCGGTGCCGGAAGTCGGGGTTGGCGGTATCAACCACCAACTGCTCGCCGGTCTCGGCATCTTCAAGCACCATCACGCCGGCGTCGGGTAGCGCCACCTCCCGCTCGTCGACCACTCGCACCGCCACCACCTCGTGGCGCTGGGCCAACATGGCCAGATGCTGCTCCCACCCCGGTGGGGTCAGAAAATCGGAGATGACAAATACCAGGGAGCGTCGGGGAATTCGGGATGCCCCAGCCTCAATCAGTCCATCGAGCCGGGTGACCTCGCCGTCGTGGGTGGCTTCCGCCAACAGATCGCGAGCCAACAGCAGCACCTGATTGCGACCGCTGCGGGGTTCACGGATCGTCTCGATGCCGTTGTTCCACAGCAGCGCTCCCACCCGGTTGCCGCCGCCGGTCAACAGCCGGGCAATGGTGGTGACCAGCTCCGCCACCACCAGATTCTTGGGCCGCTCCTGATGGCCAAAGTCCATCGAGGGTGAACGGTCGATCAGAAACCAGGCGGTGATCTCGCGGTCCTCCACGTACTGGCGAACGTGGGGCGCATCCATCCGGGCGGTCACGTTCCAATCGATATGGCGAACGTCGTCGTCGGGTTGGTAATCGCGCAGGTCGGAGAAGTCGAGACCCGAACCGTAAAACAACGTGCGATGGTCGCCCTGGAGGAGCCCGTCGAGCCGACGAACCACCTTCCATTCCAGTCGATTCAGCAACTGCTCGGGACTCGGCGACACCACCAGCTAGCCGCCGTTCGGACGCTGATACGAGGCGATGTCGATGGTCTGATCGACCGGGGCGTCAGCGATCGGCTGGCCGGCCGGCGGATACGGCTGATTCGGCGCCTCGACTCCCTGGTAGGGGTTCTGGCCTGGCGGTGGCACCTCGGGCACCCCGACCGTCTTGAGGATCTCACCCAGAATCGCATCGGCCGACACACCATCACCCAGCGCTTCGTAGGACAAGATCACCCGGTGGCGCATCACGTCCAGGGCCAAGTCGCTGACATCGGCGGGCACCGCGTAGGACCGACCCCGCAGATAAGCCAGGGCCCGAGCGGCCAACACCATGTTGATGGTGGCCCGGGGGCTGGCCCCGAAGGTGATGAAGCGCCGGAGATCGTCGCGCCCGATCACACTCGGGTCGCGGGTAGCGGCCACCAACTGCACCGCGTATTCGATCAAGCCGGGGTCGACATAGACCTGGTCGGCTTCGCGCTGCAGCGCCAGAAGCTCATCGGTGCTCACCACCTCAGCCACCTGGGCCAAGGCGCCGGTGACCCGCTCCACAATCACGAACTCTTCCGTGGTGGTCGGATAGCCCACCAGCACCTTCAACATGAAACGATCGACCTGGGCTTCGGGAAGCGGGTAGGTCCCCTCCGACTCGATCGGGTTCTGGGTGGCCATCACCAGGAACGGGTTCGGCACCTCGTGGGTCTCGCGGCCGATCGTGACCTGGCGCTCCTGCATCACCTCAAGCAGCGCACTCTGCACCTTGGCCGGGGCCCGGTTGATCTCATCGGCCAGCAGCAGGTTGGTGAACACCGGCCCCAGCGAGGTGGCGAAATCGCCCGTCTTCTGGTTGTAGATGCGAGTGCCAACCAGGTCGGCGGGCACCAGATCGGGAGTGAACTGCACCCGATGAAACTCGCCGCCGATCGACTCGGCCAGCGTCTTGATGGCCATCGTCTTGGCCAGGCCCGGCACCCCTTCGACCAGGATGTGACCCCGAGCGAGCAGAGCCACGATCAGCCGCTCCAGCAGGTTGTCCTGGCCAACGATGACCTTCTTCACCTCATACAGCACCTGTTCCATCGCTCGGGCCGACGGCGCAGGCGCCTCTGACTCGGCAGCGGCGCCGTACGGCTGGCCGGAGGCCTGGATGGGAATAGCGGGCTCATCGACCATGAAGAATCCTTGGACTACGGAGAAGGAGAAGAGGACAAACGTTTGAGCGGTGGTTCATAAAGGGACCACAATCCCGTCACCGTCGTCGCCGCCCCCGCCAGGCAGCGTGGCGGCAAAGCCGATACCAACAAAGAAGTTCTGGTCGGCCGGGTTGGCCAGGGCGGTGACCACACCCACTACCCGGCCGGAGCTATCGAGCAGCGGGCCACCGGAGTTGCCCGGGTTCACCGCAGCATCAAACTGGATCAGACCGCTGAGGGTGTTGGGGTCGGCCGTATCGCCGTCCTCCGGGTCGGCTTCAACCGGGTTACCGCCGGCGTCATCGCTGTCCGCGTCGGCGTCGCCGGCACCTTCGCCGATAGGAATCTGGCGGTTCAGGCCTGACACCACCCCCGCGCTCAACGACGAGGCCAGACCCAACGGGTTGCCCACGGCGAAGACCTCGTCGCCAACCCGCACCCCTCCACCCAGAACCGCGGGCACCAAAACACTGGGCGAGGCATCAGCCGACAGCACGGCAATATCACGATCAGGGAAGACCCTTTCGATGGTGGCGGTGCCGCGGGTGCCGTCGGCGAAGATGACGTCGATGCTGTCGGCGTCGGCCACCACATGCAGGGCGGTCACGATGTCGCCGCTGGCATTGGCGATGAACCCGGTACCCAACCCACCGGACGGGTCGCCGTCGGGGTCGGGGGCATCGCTGGTGGTGATCCAGACCAGCGACGGGGCGATGGCTTGGTAGGCGCTCACCGACGCCGGCGGCTCCGGCCGGGCCGGGGTTTCCAGCGTTTCCGGGTCGGCCGGCTCCACCGCGGCGGCCTCATCTTCATCCGAATCACGATCGGGGTCGACAGCGATGCGAGACCACAACAGCGAACCGGCGATGGCCATCACCAGAGTGGCGGCCACCGCAGCAAAGATCAGCCGCTGAGGGTTGGGCGACTCCGAAGCCGCATCCACGCCTTGACCATCGGCGCCCTCACCATCAGGGCCTTCACCGGTGGCATGCGTTCGATCAGCCAGGTCGTCGGCGTCTGAGCCGTCAGCTGCGCCATTATGGCGACCAGGAACCCCAACGGGCAGGGTTTCCGTCGGCAGCGACCTCGAGGCAAATGGTTGGTGCATGGCTCCCGTCGCACGGTGCATAAATGGCTGCATGGATAAGGCTGCGTGACGCTGCCAGGAGCAGGCGACCCCCAGGCCATCGTAGAACGCCATCCAGGTTTGCGGCGATCACCTCGCCCAAACGGCAAGCAAGCACACGACCGAACCACAACGCCCCCGCCAAGACCCGACGGCGACAAAACGAGAAAGGAGCCGACCGGGGGGCGATCGACTCCGTCTCTCGATGTGATGAGGAGCTGACCGGGGGGGTGGTCGCTCAACTCATCTTCGTTGCCGTCTGCGGGGAAGGGGGATTCCCATATGCAGTGCGGCTATAACTTCATCATTGCAACCGCCGCCCTATCTGTCCAGCACTTGTTATTGATATGTGGCATCATTTCTAGCGATGGACCTGCGACAGCTCAACGCTCTGGTTGCCGTGGCCGACCACGCCAGCTTTTCCGCCGCGGCCAGAGCGCTTCATACCGTGCAATCAAACGTGTCGACCCATGTGGCCCGGCTCGAACGCGAACTCGGAGTGACCCTGGTGAACCGCAACGGCGGCGCGCTCACCGAGGAGGGCGAAGTGGTTGCCGCACGGGCCCGCCGAATCCAGAACGAACTCGACGCGCTCACCGCAGACGTGGCCGCGGTCCGCGATGTTGTGACCGGCAGCGCCATGGTGGCCATGATCGGTTCGACCGCCCGCTGGCTGGCCCCCGCAGTGTTCGAGGCCATGGCGGTGGAGCACCCCAACGTCGACGTCATTCTGCACGACGCGTCAAGCTCGCTTCAGCTGCCCCAGCTGGTGAGCGGGCGGATCGAAGTCGGCGTGCTCGCCCTCCCGGTCGATGACCCGGACGTTTCGACGGCGCCACTCTTTGAAGAAGACAGTCAGTTGATCGTGCCTGAGGACCACCCGCTGGCCGCCCACGACAAGATCGACATCACGGCGCTGGCCAACCAGCCGCTGCTGCTGTTGCCTCGAGGAACGTCATTTCGGGACTCGCTCGATGACGCGGCGGCCAAGGCCGGAATCGAATTGACCGCCAAAGCGGAAGTTGATGGCATGCGACTCGTCGCCACCATGGCGTTCCAGGGCTACGGCGCGGCAATTGCGCCCGCCAGTGCCGCACCGGTCGGCGCAACTGGAGCATGGCGAAGCGTTCAGGTGGATGGCCTTCCCCGCCGCCAGGTTGGTTTGGCCCAACGCAAACGGTCGATGCTTTCGGCTCCGGCGCGCGCCTTCATCGAAGTGCTCAGCCAGGTACTCACCGAAAAGGCGGCGAGCCAGTCCGGCATCCATGCCTCCCCCGAACTTGCACAGAAGAACTGAGTACGCATCAATAGGTACGAAAGTTCGCAGACAAGGCACCGTATGAGGCTCGTTCTGCGCTAGAAAGAAAGACAAGCACTGTGTAGGGCAACGGCGCCCACCGGCAATCAGACCGGCGAGCACAGACGCGACTGCCACAGTGGCAAATTCCTCCGGGTCCCGCCACGCCCACAACCACGACTTCAGGCACGAGTGCCTGAGAAATGAGCACAGGTGCCTGAGTCCGTCACCATCACCGACAACCGCACTGGCGAGTCCGTCGAGATCCCGATCGAAGACGGCGGGGTCAGCGCCAAAGCCTTCTCGAAGCACATGCCAGGTATCTGGTTCCACGACCCGGCCTTCGCCACCACCTCCGGAGCTGAAAGCAAGATCACCCTGGTCGACGGCGTCAACGGCATACTCCGATACCGCGGCTACCCGATCGAGCAACTGGCGGAAAAGTCGACCTTCCTCGAAGTGGCCTACCTGCTGATCCACGGCGAGCTTCCGTCCGAAGACGAGTTCGCCACGTGGAAGCACGAAGTCACCCACCACACCTTCATCCACGAGAACGTGCGGAAGCGCTTCATGGAAGGCTTCCACCACGATGCCCACCCCATGGGCATGCTGGTGTCGGCTGTCGCTGCACTCTCAACCTTCTACCCCAACGCGGGCGACATCTTTGACCCGCAGGTGCGGATGAAGCAGATCGTGCGTTTGATCGCCAAGATGCCCACCCTCGCGGCCGGCGCCTACCGCCACAGCGTGGGCATGCCGTTTGTCTACCCCGACAACAGCCTCGACTTTGCCGAGAACTTCCTGTCGATGATGTGGAAGGTGGCCGAGCCCCGCTACGAAGCCGACCCGGTGCTCGCCCGAGCCCTCGACGTGTTGTTCATTCTTCACGCCGACCACGAACAGAACTGCGGCACAACCGCCATGCGCACCGTGGCCAGCGCCCACGCCGACCCGTACGTAGCCACCGCCGCCGCCACCGCCGCTCTCTACGGCCCCCGCCATGGCGGCGCCAACGAAGCGGTGATCAACATGCTCACCGAGATCGGCTCGATGGACAACGTGCCGGCCTACATGGAAGAGGTCAAGGCCGGCAACAAACTGCTTCAGGGCTTCGGTCACCGGGTCTACAAGAACTTCGATCCGCGAGCCACCATCATCAAGCAGACCGCCGATGAAGTGTTTAAGGTCACCGGCAAGAACCCGCTGCTCGACATTGCCCTCAAGCTCGAAGAGACCGCTTTGGCTGAGAGCTACTTCATCGACCGCAAGCTCTACCCGAACGTCGATTTCTACTCCGGGCTGATCTACCAGTCGATGGGCTTCCCGATCGAGAGCTTCACCGTACTCTTCGCCATTCCCCGCACCGCGGGCTGGCTGGCCCACTGGCTCGAACTCCTTGAGCAGGATCAGCGCATCACCCGCCCCCGCCAGCTCTATGTTGGCGAAGGCGAACGACCCTACGTGGATATGGCCAACCGCTAAGAGCCTCGTGCGCCGCCTGCCCGCTCCGGCGGGCGGCTTCCAATCAAACGGCTCTACACGCCCCGGACGTGCTTCACCGCAAGCGGGGCGGTGTCTGACTCATCCAGGTACAAGCGGAACGTGTACTGCCGCGGGCCGATCCACGGTGCCTCCTTGGTGAATTGCCACGAGGTACCGAAGTTCAGCGGACGATGGAACGGGTTCGGGTTGTCGTCCACCCGCACGACCGGCTGAGCGCCGGCCGGAATGTCCTCAATCAACCACTCGACCGCAACGGTGCACTCCCCGGTAGCGCCGATGGTGCAGGTGTCGGGGGTATCCAGGAACGTGCCCCGCCGCACCACACCACCGGTGGTCGATACCTGGTTGTTGTCGGCTTCAACATCCGGGTTGTTGTTCAGGCTTACGTAGCGCTCCACCTCGGCCTCGCCCCAACCGAATGAGCGTCCGTTGTTCGTCAACGTATTGTTGGCGATCCGCCCTTCGAGCACTCCAGTATCGAGGTGGGCCTGAATGCCCTGTCGACCAAGGTTGTCGATCTGGTTGTCTTCCACGACTAAGCCGGTGAAGACACCGCCGGGCTTGGAATGAATCTCGATCCCTGTCGCCGACTGCAACAGCGGAGACTCAGCGGGGTAGTCGATGTCGAACCGGTTCCCGACAATGCTTGCATCGCTCACCGGAGCGTTGGCCTTGGCGATAAAGAGCACCTGACCGCCGGGGCACGGGTTGTTACTACACACATGCCATTGCATGTCGTTGTGGTTGTCGAAGAAGTTGTTGTTGTGGACCGTTAGGCCATCGACGTTGACGGCGATGATCGAGTTGGCGCCGGTGCGCCGGAAGGTGTTGCCGACGAAGGCCACGTCGCCCTTGGGCAGATGCTCGAGAAAGTGGAAGCTGAAGACCGACGCGTCGTGGAACGTGGAGTCGCTCACCGTCAGCCCAGTGACGGTCTGAAGGGCGACGTGTTTGGCCTTTTCCGAATTCACGACCAGCCCGTCCAGCTCCACCTCGCTCACGCCAGCGGAGCCGACCCCGAGCGCGATCAAGCCGTCGCAGGGGCCGTCGATCCAGGAGGCACCGGTGACGCCATTTTGGGCTCGGCAGTCCTCCCCCATCGTCGAGGGAGTGCTGCGATGGTCGCCGAAGGACAGATGGTGCAGGCGGATGTTGTCACTGCCGTTGCCAATCCGCATGTAGTAGCGGGAGCCGGTGCCGGTATCGGCGGCCCGGTCAACCGTCTCAAAGATCTCATGATGCTGGCCGTCGATGACCACATCGGAACGGCCCAACACCCGAACGGTCTCCCCAACATCGAGTTCGATATCGGCGGTGAGGGCGATCGAAAGTGCCTCCCCCGCCACCTGACCATCGATACACCCCTGCAGCGAGGCATAGTCTCCAGCCTCGCAGGCGTCAGAATCAGCCGGATGACAGGCAGCCAGAACCAACAGCAGACCCGCCAAAAACGACAGCACCCCGACCTTGCGCATCCGCTACCCCCATGTTGACTAGATGACCAGTCTCGGGATGGATGCAAACGCTGTCAATGCCAAACTCGCCCACCCCAGCCCCAGTAACACCGCTACGGAGCCAGGCCCGCTGGGCCTATGAGGCGATGTCGAGGAGGATTTTGCCGATGTTCGCGTTGCTGGCCATGTAGGTGTGGGCCTCGGCGATATCGGCCAGGGCGTAGCGACTGTCGATGACCGGCTTGAGTGAACCATCCTCGAATCGAGGCAATAGCGCTGATGCCACGGCCTGGGTCACGGCGATCTTTTCTTCGATCGGTCGACTACGCAGCACGGTGCCGGTGATCGACGCCCGCTTGGGCAACAGCATGCCGAGCGGCAACTCGCTCGGCGAACCGTCCATCACCCCAACCTGAATGATCTTGCCCTGGACCTTGAGACACCTGATGTTGCGTACCAGGTAATCGCCGCCCACCACATCGAGGATCACATCGACCCCGTTGCCTCCGGTGAAGGCCTTGACCTCGTCGACAAAATCGGAGCTGGTGTAGTCGATAGCCAGGTCGGCGCCGAGTTGCTGGCAGGCGGCGATCTTCCCACCCGACGCGGTGACCACGATTCGTGCACCGATGGCCTTGGCGATCTGGATGGCTGCGGTGCCAACGCCGGACGCACCGGCGTGGACCAGCGCCGTCTGGCCGCTGGCGAGACCACTCTGGAGCACCAGCGCGTCGTAGGCGGTCATAAACACCTCGGGGATGGCCGCGGCATCGGCCAGCGGCACGGTCGAGGGGATGGTCATCGTCTGACGCTCATGAACCGTCAGCATCTCGGCGTGGCAACCACCGTTGGTGATGCCCATGACCTCGTCGCCAACGCTGCGACTTGTCACCCGGGGGCCCACGGCAGTGACCCGTCCAGCAAACTCCAGCCCGGGAACCTCAAACTCCGCGGGCGGTCCCGGATAGAGGCCCATGCGCTGCAGCATGTCGGCCCGATTCATCGCCGAGCCGGTCACCTCCACCAGCACTTCTTCCGGGCCGGGGGCGGGATCGGGGATGTCCTGAAGGGTCAGGACATCAACATCGCCGTGGTCGTTCAACACAACTGCTCTCATGGCTCCGGTCTAGCACCCGGTCGGCCGACTCGGCCCGTTCGGACTCAAGCCAGACCGGCGAGGCGGTAGGCCACCAACGGCATTTTCGATTCGCCATCCCTTCAAGGTTTGTGACGCCTGGCGCGCCAAAAACGGCGCGCCGGGCGTCACAGATCTTGCCTTGGTTGCTATTGATCGACGAGTTCGGTTTTGATGAGGGTTTCGTCGTGGAGAGAGCGGTGGACCGGACACTTGTCGGCGATCTCGGCCAGTCGGGCCCGCTGCTCATCGTCGAGGTCACCGGTGAACACCAGCTCGCGCTCGATCACATCAACCTTGCCATCACCGCTTTCGCAGTCTTCGCAGTCCTTGGCGTGCACCTTGTTGTGCGACAACCGCACCGCGATGTCCTCGACCGGCCAGCCCTTGCGATCGGCATACATCCGCACCGTCATCGACGTGCACGTACCGAGCGCGGCCAACAACAAGTCGTAGGGGGCGGGCCCGGTGTCGTCGCCAATACCGATCGGCTCATCGGCGATCAGTGCGTGACGGTTGGCCACCCGAACCACTTGAGCGAACTTGCCGGTGCCCCGCTCGGCCACCACCACCTCGCCCTCACTGGCGGCCACGATGACGTCGTCGCTGGCCTCGATGTGATCGGGAACATACCGATCGGCCCACGAGGCCAACACATCGGCGGCGTACTCGGCGTCTTCGATTCGGCTCAACAAATGGTCGGCGCCATCGAGAGCAACCATCGACTTTGGAAACGGCGACGCAGCAAAGATGGCCTCGGCGTTCTCGATGCCGACGATCTCATCGCTGGGCGAATGCAGCACCAACAGCGGAAGTTCGAGAGCGGCGAGGGTTTCGGAAAGCCGAGCGCCAGCCACATCATCGAGGAACTGCTTCTTCACGGTGAAGGAGCGGCCGCCTATCGACACGTCGGCCGACCCGTTCTCCTCGATCTCATCAAGTGCACACGAAAACAGATGGGTGACATGGGCAGGATCCGAAGGGGCCCCGATGGTAGCCACCGCGGTCAGCTCCGGAATCTGCGGGGCCGCGGCCAACACCGCAGCCCCACCAAGGCTGTGGCCGACCAGCAGAGAGGGAGCCCCATAGGTCTGGCGCAACCAGTCGGCAGCAGCCAGGAGATCGGACACGTTGGACGAGAAGTTGGTGTCGGCAAAGTCGCCCTCGCTCCGACCGAGCCCGGTGAAGTCGAACCGCATCACCGCAAAACCGCGGTCTGCGAGCCGGGCCGCCAACCGACCGGCCGACTTCAGGTCCTTGCCGCAGGAAAAGCAGTGGGCAAACAGCGCCACGGCCCGAGGCGGACCCGCAGGCAAATCCAGCCTGGCCGACAACTCCTGGCCTTCAGCTCCGGTGAATGTGGCTCGTTCGGTCTTCATGGGCGTCCTTTCATAGATCTGGGTAAC
>CALAML010000092.1 GCA_937925845.1 uncultured Acidimicrobiales bacterium
CCGGATCAGCCACATAGTTCTGGATCGTCGACATCTTCTCGGCCTCAGGGTTCTTGGTCCAAACCCCCTTCGGCCCCCGAAAATCCGGAATACCGGAATCGGTAGAAATACCCGCGCCAGTCAGCACCACAATCCGCGACGCGGCCGCAACCAACCCCGCCGCCTCCAACACCTCCGGTGAATCACTCATGGCGCCCGACGTTATCTGCCCTCCGGGCGGGCCGTTGCACGGAGCTTTTGGCTGGCCTTTGGGGCCCTGTCCCTCTGTTGTTGACGGGGTGCCTTTGCCCGTCGGCCAGCCGTCGTCTTGGCTTGCGCTGGTGGTTTGCTTTACCCGGGGGTCTGGCTCCCCTCCGGGGGCCGTTGCACGGAGCTTTTTGCTGGCAGGAACCCCAACGGCCCCCGGGAACCCTTCGGGTTCCTGGGCCGACGGGTTCCCTTGGGGCCCTGTCCCACGCGCCGGACGGGGTGCCTTTGCCCGTCGGCCAGCTTTCCGCTTTGTGTTCGCTGGGGGTTTGCTCTTTGATTTACGGGACCCAGATGGTGTGGCAGCCGAGGTGTTTGTTGGTTCCTTGGCCCTGGTTTAGGGCGGTGGCGCACACGAGGTGTTGGCCTGAGGCCACATCCACTCTTCCTCGGAATCCTCGATTGCTTCCTACCCCCGGCTGGTTGCGGGCGAGCGAGGCTCGGTAGTTGCTGGCCGAGACCGTTGTGGCGATGTTGCCATCCACGGTGATCTGGACCTGTGCCGACCCGCCCCCGGCATCGGGATCGTGGGCCCATCCGAAGAAGCCGAAGCCGGAGTTGTTGGGCACGATGCCGTCGAAGAGACCGACCGGGCTCGAATCGAGCGAGACGTTGTGACACCCGAGGCGTTTGGTCGAGCCCGAATAGTCGACCGACACACCACAGACCCGGTGCTGGCCCGGGGTGAGGGAGATGAACTGCTTAAAACCGTGATTGGTGCCGTACAGCGAGAAGCGCCGGCGAAGATGATCACGATGCTCGTCGGCGGTGCCGCTCCAACGGAGCTGACCGTCGACCGTGATGCGCACCTGGATAGCTCGGGTGTCGTTCGGGTCGAGGGTGAAGCCCCGGGCGTAGATGCCGCCAGAAGTGACCCGGCTGGCCGCCAGCTTGCCGACGGGGCGCGCCCGCGGTGGCGTGCCCGCCACAGTCGAGCCGAAGTAGCCGGGTAGGGGAGTGCTGACGGCACCCGCACCAAGACGATGACGGGACAACTTCTGACCGTTGCCCAATTCGCCGAGGCGACAGTTGCGTTGGGCGCGAACACAATTGTCGAGCCACACCTTCATTACGTCGCGGTCCCAGCCGTCGAACCAATCCGCATGCAGGCTCTGGCCCGCCGGGCGGCCGGGACGGTCTGAAGCCAGGCGCCAGCCCGACATGCCTTCCGGGCCGATTCGCCACAGGAAGTTCAAGTTGATCCGTGGCACCGGAACCGGGTGGGTCGAAGGACACGCCCCGCTCACCGGGTAGGCCATGTGGGACTGGTTGCGGGTGTTGAGCGTTTGACCATCCCAACACTGCGGAAAGATCACGCTGGCCTGAAGGAACTGACCCTGGCCGCACTGGGGCATCGTGGCCTGGGCCGGGCGGTCGTGGGATTCGCTGGCGTCGGGGGTGCACAACCAACGCACGATCTGCGATGACTGATCCTTGGTGGCGTTGGCGTTGCCGGCCACGATGGCCAGGCCCGCAGGAAACATCTGCACCGACGACGGAGTGACGGTGCCGCTCTTGTAATACACGTGGGTCTGGTCGGGCACGATGGCGTTGCCGTTGCCCTGGTACATCACCGGCACCCAGTAGGCGCTGCGGTTCTTGATGCCGCCGTGGCAGGTGCTGGCCCCCGAGTTGCGCAGGGAGGATGCCGTCGAAGAGGCGTTGGCGCCCTCGTTGCCGAAGAAGAGATGGGGGTGGGAACCGCCCGGCACACCCGGCGCCAGAATCGGATCATCGTTGAGCGTGTGGGAAAAGCCGCACATCACCCGAAAAGCGCCGGTGCCGTCGGACCGCAAGGCTGGTTGAGCGAAGCGGCGATTGGGCGCGGCGGCGCCAAGGGGCCCACCCTGAGCCCCTCGAGCCTGCTGAGCCCTCTGAGTTACTGCCTGAGAAGTTGGTACCTGGGAATCCGCCGCCGGGACGCTGCCAAAAACAGCACCAAACACCGTTGGCCCAACCGCCGCAACAACCAAGGTCACGAGGGCGATAAGGGTCAATGACATTCGATTGTTGTTAGCCGCCGGGCGTGCTGATCCCCGGTCCAGGTTGCGCAACGGCAACCCCGAACCGAGACTGACCATCTCAATCACTGCTTTCCGCCACCGATAGGTCAAATGAAGTTATGACGGGCATTCTTGTACAGAGTGTGGACGGTGTCGCAAATCGAGCCAGTGATACGCGGCGACCGGACCACCCGGACTACCGGGCTGTGGCGCGTAACGTAACCCACAAGAAAGTAAAGTCCAGCCCAGTGATGGGATACCGATGACAGCAGTCATAAAGCCGATCGCACGGCAGGGCGCGACTCGATCGTGGCGCGAAATTTGGGAGTTCCGGGAGTTCCTGGGAAACCTCCTGCGCCGCGAGCTGCACAAAAACTACAAGGGCTCCCTGCTCGGCTGGTTCTGGTCGCTGGTGAACCCGCTCACCACCCTGGCGGTCTATTCGTTTGTCTTCGGCACCATCCTCCCCGGAGCCAAGCAGCTCCCACCCGACACCCCGATTGTGAGCTTCGCCCACTTTCTCTTTTCGGCACTGGTGATGTGGAACATCTTCACCAACGTGAGCAACGGGATGATGCTCTCGTTCACCAAGGCGGTCAACCTGCGCAAGCGGGTCTACTTCCCACCCGAAGCTCCCGGTATCGCCACCACCCTGGCCGCGCTGGTGACCGCGGCCATTGAGTTCGCGGTTCTGGTTGCCGCCTACGCGGTGGTTGGCGAAGTCTCCATGACGTTCCTGCACCTGATCCCGATCGGCATCTTTACCGCCATCTTCTCAATGGGCGTTGGTTTCGCCCTGAGCCCCGCCAGCATCCGCTACAAGGACGTCAGCTACCTCCACTCTGTGGTCCTGCGATTCCTGTTCTTCCTGACACCGATCATCTACCCACTCGTCGCTGTGCCCGAGCAAAAGTTCGGCCTTCCGCTGCAACGCATCATGAGCGCCCATCCGCTGGCCCGCATCACCGACGCCAGTCGCCAAGCGGTCTACTTCCAGGTCCACCCCCGACCCCAGGACTACCTGTACCTCGCCATCGTGTCGTTCGCCTCGCTGGTCATTGGCTGGATGATCTTCCGCCGCTCCGCTGACCGGGTCGCTGAGGGCAACTGATGACCGAACCGGTCCTCGTCGTTGAAGACGTCCACAAGTCGTTCCGGCTGATCAAGGAACGAGCGGCGAGTATCAAGAACGCCTTCACCGGCTTTCACCGAGCCCGCGGTGAGACCTTCTGGGCGCTCAAGGGGGTTTCGGTTGAAGTCCCCCGCGGATCGATGCTCGGTGTGGTCGGTACCAACGGTTCGGGTAAGTCGACGCTGCTGCGATGCATGGGCGGCATCTACCGCCCCGACATGGGTTCGGTCACCTCCTCCGGGCGCATCGCCGCTCTCCTCGAACTCGGCGCCGGGTTCGAGCCCGACCTGTCCGGCCGCGAGAACATTTACATGAACGCCGCCATCCTGGGTATGAAGCGGCGCGAGGTTGACGCCGTGCTCGACGACATCATCGACTTCGCCGACCTGGGCGAGTTCATCGACAGCCCGATCAACGTGTACTCCAGCGGTATGAAATCGCGGCTTGGCTTCTCCGTTTCCGCGTTTGTGCATCCTGACATCATGCTGGCCGACGAGATCTTCGCCGTAGGTGACGTTTCGTTCCGCAAGCGGTGTCTTGATCGGATGCACGAGATGCGCGCCGCCGGCACCACCGTTGTCCTGGTGTCGCACACCACCGCCATCGTCGAACGCAACTGCGACCTCGTCTTGTGGCTCGACAAAGGTGTGGTGCGAGCCCTCGGGCAACCCGGCGAAGTTGTTGGGGCCTACCTCGAAGAAGTGCTCGCCGAAGAGCGAGCCACTGTCGACGATCCCCCCGAGACAGAGTCGGGCTGGCTTACCGGCGTTACCGTGCTCGGGCCCGGTGGCCACGCTGTGACCACCAGCGGCGGACCGTTGAAACTGGTTGTTGAGTATGACTCTCCGCAACCGGTTGACGAAGTACAGTTCGTGGCGCGGATTGTGCACAAGGGCCAACCGCTCCGCTTGATTTCTCGGAGTGGTGCCGGCCTCGAAGGCGAACGTCTGCATGGGCTGGGTTCGGTTGAACTGACCCTGCCCACCGTGCCACTGCCTCCGGGCCGCTACTCGGTGCAGGTGGCTTTTCGCGGCGATACCGGCAATGGAGTAACCGTCTTGGGCAAGGCAAACGCAATGTGGGCCGTGACACCACAGGAGGACAATCCTGTTGGGCCCGAAGCGCCGCTACGAGGTCTGTGGACCCCCGGACCCGCCTCACAACCCAACCGATCCGATCACGACGGATCGACCGACAACGCTGATGACCCCCTGATCCAGATCGAAGGAGCTCTATGAGCCCGTACCCCAGCTTCACCGACTTCCTCGCCCTCGGCCTCCCCGCCGGGGCCGGTGGTGTGGCCGCCGACAACTCCGCCGACGACGGTGAGGGTTCGGACTCGGGATCCCGACGACTCTGTATTGCCTCACCCGACCTGGTCGGATTGGTGAAGAACGGCGGCATCGGCACCTCCTTCCTGCATACCGCCACCATTGCGGCTCAGGCCGGTTTTGACGTGGTGATGCTGTATACCAATACCGCCATCAACCTCTCAGCCGAGGATGTGGCCGAGGCCCGCGAGTTCTACGAAGAACGCGGCATTGAACTTCAGCTGCTCCACGAACAGGTCGAACCGGCTGAGCGGGGCAAATTCCACCCCAACCTGCCCTGGATGGTGCAGTCCTATCAGGCCTACCAGCACCTCAAGGGTGAGAGCTTCGACCTCATCCTGTTCCCTGAGTGGCTGGGCGTCGCCTTCTACTCGGTGCAGGCCCGCCGCCAGGGCGTGGCCTTCGAGAACACCCCGATCTGTGTCCAGACCCACAGCTCGTCGATCTGGCATGCGCTCACCGACAAGCGCACCAACTTCGGCCCCAACGACTCGATCATGTTCCACATGGAGCGTGAAGCGGTACGCCAGGCCGACTTCGTCACCAGCCCCACCCAGTACCTGCTCGACTGGAAGTCCAAGCACGGCTTCACCTTCCCCGAGCACACCTACGTGCAGCCGTACCTGCTTTCGTACGACGACATCGACCCGACCGAACTCCCGGCGCCGACGCGTCCCGACGAGTTCGTCTTCTTCGGTCGCCTCGAAGAACGCAAGGGCATCCGGCACTTCATCGACGCGATCGACCGCATGGTGAAGACCGCCCCCGCTGAGGACCTCAACGGCCTGTCGATCACCTTCCTGGGAAAGTTCACCAAATCCCAGAGCGGCCACATCGTCGACGAGATCCTGGCCCGCAGCGCCAAATGGCCGATGCCCACCAAGGTGCTGCCCACCCTCAGCTCCTCCGAAGCCCAGGACTACCTGGCCAGCGGCAACCGCGTGGCCTTCATCTGCTCCGTAGCCGACAACTCGCCGCTCACGGTGCACGAATGTCTGCATCAGAAGCTGCCGTTCATCGCCTCCGACATCGGTGGCATACCCGAAATGATCCCGGACGAGTACCACAAGACCCATTTGGTGCCGCTCTACGCACCGCAGATCGCCGAGCGCATGATCGAGGTTCGACGCGACGGCCACGCCCCGTGCCCGCCGAAGATGAACCAGTCCAAGACCAACATCCCCACCTGGTTGGCCACCCTCGACACCATCCCGTCGCTGCCGAACCCGATCGACCTGACCGAGGTGAAAGAACCGAAGGTGACGGTCTGCATCACCCACTACAACCGGGCCAAGCTGTTGGCCAAGACGGTGCGGGGCCTCCAACAGCAGACCTACAAGAACTTCGAAGTCATCATCGTTGACGACGGCTCGACCGATGAAGATGCCATCGCCTACCTCGAAGAACTCGACGGCGGAACCGCGCTGGCGGAATGTCGGGTGCTACGCCAGCACAACCAGTACGTGGGTGCGGCCCGCAACCGAGCGCTGCGGGAAGCCACCGGAGAGTTTGTCATCTTCATGGACGATGACAACTTCGCCCGCAACGACCAGTTTGAACTGTTCGTGAAGGCGATCCAGGTCGGCAACTACGACGCCCTCACCTGCGCTGCAGTGGCCTTCCCCGACGACGTTGACCCCGAGTTCGACGACACCTACCAGCACCTGTTTGTTCCCCTCGGCTCCGGCATCTCTCCCGGCCTCTACGGCAACAACTACGGCGACGCCAACGCCATCTACCGGCGCTCGGCCATCGATGCGGTCGACGGCTACACCGAGGACTACGGCCTCAGCTGGGAAGACTACGAACTCTTTGCCCGCATGGCCATGGCCGGACAAAGCCTCGGCGTGGTGCCGGAGCCGTTGATGTACCTGCGCTCCACGGTCGGCTCGGTCTCGCGCACCTCAAATATGGTGGCCAACAGCTACCGGGCCCTGCGGCCGTTTCTCGAAAACATGCCGTGGGACACCTTCGGTGATGCGGTGCTGATCTCGCTGTCGCCCACGCTCACCCGATACGCCAACATGGGTCGGCCCGAACTCAAGACCCCGGAGCAGCACGAGGTTTGGGCCAAGGTGCACCAGACCGAAGACGGCAGCATCGACAACGTCCGCCACGTCGCCGAACACGTCGCCCTCCAGGGCAACCCGGAACAGGCGGAGAAGCTTTTGCTCGACGCCGCGTCGGGGGCTGAAGGTGCTCGCGAGCTGCTCTATGACTGGGCCCTGCTGCGCTCACGACGAGACGCCGCAGGAATGGAAGAAGAACTCGGCACCTTCAGCCGGGACATGCACGTGGAGATCGCCCGAGCGGTGGCCCGCTACCGCAAGACCGGCAAGCACCAGGACCTCAGCCATCGCATGACCCAGGCCTGCGAGACCCTCGGCCGACTCCCGATCTATGAGATTCAGCTCGGCATTCTCAGCGTGCTCGAAGGTCAGACGCTGCGGGGGCTGGCTCTTCTCAGCGGCTCCATGGACAGCGCCGACGAGACCTACCTGGCCTGGAACCCCGACGTGGTGCGAGCCATCGGCAACGGTGACCTCTCAAACGGTCTGCACCACTACCTTCGCTACGGGGCCGACGAAGGCCGCCCATGGCCCCAGTTCGCACCGAGGGTCAACGTGTTCGCCGAGCGCATCATGCGCAAAGAGCCCGAGCACCTGACCGACGCCACCGGCCGCCACACCGCACTCTCCACCGCCGGTCTCGACTGGAAAGGTCGAGTGCTGCTTTGGCAACGACTGCTCATGTCGGACCATCCGCTGGCGCTGGTGTTCGCCTCACAGCAGGTCAAAGATCTAGCCGACAGTCAGTATCGGCAACGGTATCCGGATGTCGCAACCGCCCTTGAGGCTGGCGTCTTTCCTTCCGGCCTCGACCACTTCCTTCGCCACGGCGCCGACGAAGGTCGGGAGTACAAGACCCCCGACATCGGCATGTCGATCGAAGGAACGTCCATCGGCTTTTATCTCCGCCACCAGGTGCGTCAGGCCGCCGGCAGCGACAAGGTTCGCAACGCCGCCCGTTCCCTCGTGAGGCGAGTCTGATGAGTGCCGCCCAGGGCATCTCCAGCCCCGACTACCTCATCGTCGGCTCGGGCCTCACCGGCGCCACCATCGGTCGCATCCTGCATGACGCCGGCGAATCGGTGCTTCTGGTCGACCGACGCAACCACATCGGTGGCAACGTGGCCGACCACGCCCACGAGTCGGGCATCCGAATCCACACCTACGGCCCTCACTACTTCCGGACCTCGTCGGAAAAGGTGTGGGAGTACGTCCAACGCTTCACCGAGTTCTACCCCTACGAAGCCGAGCTCTTCACCCAGGTTGGCGGCCAGCTCGAACACTGGCCCGTGGTCCAGAGCTACATCGATGAAACCGTCGGCGCCGACTGGGAACCGGCCTTCAGCGGCGAACCGACCAACTTCGAAGAAGCATCGCTGTCGAAGATGCCCAAGAGCATCTACGAAGCGTTCGTGAAGGGCTACACCGAGAAGCAGTGGGGCGTGCCCGCCACCAGCCTCGACAGCGGCCTGGCCGGACGCTTCAGCGTGCACTCCGATGGTGACACCCGACTCAAGCGCAGCAAGTACCAGGGCATCCCGGCCCAGGGTTACACCGCCATGATGACCAACATGGTGGCCGACCTGCCGATTTTGATCGGGGTCGATTACCTCGAGCGCCGCGACGAGTTCGCCCCCAAAAAGCTGACCATCTTCACCGGGCCAATCGATGAGTACTACGGCTTTGACCTCGGCCGGCTCACCTGGCGGGGCCAGCAGCGCGAGCACACCTATAAGCCCGACGTCGACGCCGAGTACAAGGCTGGCCAGATCAACATCCCATCGCCCGACGACGGCGACCACGTGCGGGTCCTAGAGTGGAAGCACATGATGGACCCGGAGATCGCCAACCGCATCTCCGGCACCGTGCTCACCACCGAGACCCCCTTCACCCCCGACAGCCCCGAGGCATTCGAGTACCCGTTCCCCGATCAGGCCAACAAGACGCTGTACCAGCAGTACCGGGACCGGGCCGATGCTGAAGAGAACGTGCTGATCTGTGGACGGCTCGGCGAGTACAAGTACTACGACATGGACCAGGCCATCTCACGGGCCATGGGCCTGGCCGCCCGTATCCTCAACCCGGACGCCGAAGTCGACGATGGCCTCGATGCCGCCAACGAACACGCCACCACCGGCGAAAACGAAACTAAGAAAGAGGCGTAGAACCCATGCGCTTGGTGCTTCACGTCGGCGCCCACAAGACCGGCACCACCCTGATTCAGCAGGTGCTGCGGCAGCGTCGCAAGAAGCTGCTCGACGCCGGAGTTTTCTTTACCGAACACCAGGACCCATTGGCGCTGGAGGTAAGGCTCCTCAACGCGATTCGAGCGATGAGTGACATCCCCAACCCCGGACCCGGCATCTCCAAACGTTTCGCCCGCTACTTCCAACTGGTGCGAGAGGTGGGCGGCAACTCAAACTGTGAGGTCGCCCTGATGTCGAGTGAAGAGCTTCTGGGCTACTCGCTGCCTCGTAGCGCCGAGGAGGTCGACACCGTCGACAGCCTCTACGGCAACGCCGGGGTCGCCCTCGGGGTGATCGCCGAAAACAGCGGCATGGACGACGTTCTGCCGGTGCTCTATATCCGCGACCAGGCCTCCTGGCTGGAATCGCAGTTTCGCGAACGGATCAAGATGGGCGGGAGTCAGAGCTTCGACGAGTTCCTCTCCTTCACCGACCTCTCCAAGCTGTCCTGGGAGCCGGTGGTCGACCAGATCCGCTCGGCCTTTGGTCAAGTGGTGGTTCGTAAGTACGACCTCAGCCAGGTGGGCTCAAAACCGTTCGTGGAGAACTTCCTCGATCTGATCGACCCCGACCTGAGCCTGGCGGTTGACGTGCCGGAACTCGGTGGCGCATTCTCCAACCAGAGCCTTTCGGCCGTGGGCGTGGAACTCGGCCAGGCTGTGAACGGCATCCTCTCCGGCCACGACCGGACGAAGATGATGACCTACATCCAGAAAAACTTCGGCAGCGGCACCCACGAAAAGGGCAACCTGCTCCCCGCCGCGGTCATCCAGGAAATCCGCGACCGCTACGACGGCGAAGTCGCCCGCCTCGTTACCCACTAGGGCTGTTCGTTACAGAGGTTTTGGCTCGTCCGAGGTACCCAGTTTTGGCGCGGGCCCGAGGCGTAAGCGGGCAGAGTGGTGGGATGCATCGGTTTAGCAACCCGCAGGGTCGGGACACTAGGCGTTTACTCTTGCTTCCGCTTCACTCTCGGCTTCTCTGTCGCCTTGGGTCCATGACTTGAAACCGTCGGCATCCTTATGGCCCCGACCGTTGGGCGTGTGGACAAGAAACGATCGCCCGTAGGTGCCGTAGTTGCGGTAGGGCTCAACCTCGATATCGGTATGGGCCTCAACCCACTCGGTGAGGGCAAGTCGCTCGCCCATGGTGGGGTCGGCACCAAAGGCGTCGTAGTCGTCGAAGATGATCAGCGAACCCTGCACCAGGTGGGGGGTCAGTAGTTCCAGCGCCTGGCGTGACGGAGCATAGACATCAACATCGATATTGATCAGCGTGGGCTGGCCAAGGTCGACGCCCACCATCTCCGACGAATCCGGCTTGGCCGTCTCACAGATGTCTCCCTGGACGATCTGTAGGCGGGCGGGGTCGACACCACAGACCGCCATGTTGTGTTCGAACGTGGCTCGGTTGGCGTAGAACGAACCTTCGGGAAACAGCCAGGCTTCGTCCTCCATCGGCTGGGCGATGCCGGCGAAGCTGTCGAAGGCCACAAAGTGAAAGTTCGGGATCTCGTTCAGGAACTGCCACGCCAGTGACATGGTGCGTCCCTCCAGGGTGCCGAACTCGACGTAGCTCGGCTTCTCACAGCGCAACGATCGGATCCACTTCTCCGCAACCTCGAACATGCCCGGGTAGGTCACTCCGGTCATGGCCGCGTTGGTGCGGGGCCTGGTGTTGTGCGGGGTGTAGCCGAACCCGGCGGCCACGGGGATGCCCATGTCCTTCAGCGGATTAAACGTGGACTGGATCGCCATGTGTTCGGCGAAGTCATGGGCGATCACGACCACCCCGCCGACGTCGGCCGCCATCTCCTTGACGGTCTTGAAGTTGATCCAGGGTTCCGGTGCCTCCTCGGTGATGCCGGAGCGCTCCCAGGGCAGCAGGCACTGGTGCAGTTCCAACGTGGCGTTCTCCGGATCCAACTCGGTATCGATAAGGAGTTCAGCCACCATGCGCTCAGCAAAAACCCGATGCTGAACCAGGGTGGCCACGACCACCGAACCGTTCTGCGCCATCGCCGCCACATGGTCCCGGAATAGACGCTTCGCCGGGCCCAAGTTCTCTGAAGAAGTTCCTGCCATATGTTGCAGAGCCTACGTGACCGCAGGCCGGTCTCAATGGAGGGTGATCACCCCGACCGCGGCCACGTCGGCGGGGACGGTGTCGAACCCCTGCTACGAATAGCCGTGAGTCTCCATCAGCTCACCACAAACCGACTTCACGAGAGCATGGTCCTCCTCGCTGAAGATCCGCTCCCACTCCCGGCCCGTGCCCGAGCGCAGCATGGTGGTGCGCTTTCGGCCGGAAGAATCGGTGGAGCCGCCGAAGTCGTCCATGCCCGCGGGCTCTGGATCTAGGCCGAGGAACGAAAACATTCGCGACAACGTGGCGGTGCGATCGGAGCGGAGATCTTCATAGCGCACACAAAGGTAGGGGCAGAGGCCCCGCTTGGCCGCGCCGGCCAGCGACTCGTTCACCGCGGCCCACTCATCGAGAGAGGATTCGAGGAAGCCCTCGTAGGTGAAGAAGTGCTTTTCACGGCTCAACTCTTCCGGCTTGAGGTTGACCAAGTCGAAGCAGGCCTCACGATCGGCTTCGTCCTCCAACGGTCTGCCAAAGTCGCTGTTCTCCCGCCGCTGCAATGACCGAAGGTGATGCCAGCGCGAGATCACCACGTCACGCGGATCGCGCACGATGTGGATGATGGCCCGGTCGTAGGGCTCGAGATAGTGGTTAAAGCGGTCGTAGAACACCTTGGTGTGAATCGGTGACTTCTCGAACACCCACTGGGTGCCTTCGTGGCGGTTCTCGGAGGTCAACAGCCGATCGATCGACCACTCGTAGATGAACCGGAACCGGTCGGCTTCCAGATCGGCGAGCGTCTGCTCCGGGTCTTCCCTGTAGGGGCGATTCCAAGCGTTGTTGGTCATCATGAGCCAACGCTTGGTGCCGTTCTTGTTGCCAACAACCCGCTCGAGTGTTGGATGGCCTCGAATCACCTCAAAGGGGTGCATCTCACCGCGAGCCACTATCTCCGGGTGGTCATCGAGCAGGTTGACCAACCACGTTGTGCCACTTTTCATCACCCCGGCGATCGAGCCGAGCCGAATGTCTTCCGAAAGTAGAAATGGGTAACGCATGTCCGCCTCAAGCTAGTCGGCTCCCGGCGTCATTTGGCGGCATAACCTGCCACACTGTGGCCATGGGTTCCTTCGGTAACGCTCAACAGCCACAGCGCGCTTCCCGCGTTACACCCCAAGGCGAAGAATCGGAACTGCGCCGTAGCTGGGTTCGGCCGGGAACCGCATCGCTGCGGCATGGTCTGGCTGCCCTGTTTGGCCTTGTAGCCGTGTTGCTGTGGCTGTCGGCCTGTGAAGTCGTGGCTGACGCCGACGGTGACGGGCTCGCCGACTCAGTCGAGACCAATACGGGCGTCTTCGTCGATGCTACGAACACAGGCACCGACCCCAACAACCCCGACACCGACAACGACGGTTTGCGCGATGGGGTTGAAGTCGACCCGGCGATCGTGGCTTATGGCGTCAACCCGCTGCGGGCCGACGTGCTGGTGGAGTTCGACTGGATGGACGACGACCAGTCCCAAATGACCAACTTCCCCTGGTATGACCCCAACGGCCGCGACGGTTGTGGAAGCCACAGTCATCGACCCTCAGCGGCAGTCATCAGTCAACTGGTCGCCGCGTTTGCCGCGGCACCAGTAAGTAACCCCGACGGCAGTACCGGTATCACCTTTATTGCCGACTACGGCCAGGGCGGCGCCTTCACCGGCGGCAACCTCGTGGCCGACGCTGACGGCCTGATCAACGGCGGCGTATTCGATCCCGAATTTCTTGCCCACAAAGCGGCCAACTTCGATCCGGCACGAGCTGGGCTGTTCCACTACGCGCTGATGCCCCACCGCTACCTCACCGAGAACAGCAACGCCAGCAGCGGCAACGCCTGGATCAGCGGCCCCGATCTGATCGTGTCGCTGTACTGCTTCAACTCGACCAACAACGTGGCCCGCACCACCATGCACGAACTCGGGCACAATTTCGGACTCCTCCATGGTGGAGACTCCGGGACCAACCTCAAGCCGAACTACAACTCGGTCATGAACTACCTCTACCAATTCCCCGGTGTCGATGTGGACTGCAACTACGTCGGGGGGTTTGTTGGCCGGCTCGGCTTTGGTGACGGTGTACTCGATTACTCCACAGGCTCACGGGCTCCACTCAACGAAGCAGCGTTGCTCGAGACCAACGGCATCTGCAACGGTGTCGATGTTGATTGGAACCTCGACGGCACGATCTCCAGTGGCGCGGTGAGCGTCGACATCAACGGACCCGACGGCATCATCGCCAGCCACACCGATCACAACGACTGGGGAAATCTCAACCTTGCCGGGGTCACCGCCGGGACTGGAGCTGGAGCCGGTGCCAGGGTCGGCCCACCGCAGTCGGTGGAGGACCAGCCGGTCCCGGCAGCCTTCGAATAGCCGCTTGGGGTTCGCCTCTGGAGTCCCACCGTTGGGCCAGGGGTCATGGTTTTGCGTCTGATTCAGGCAATCCGGTTAACTCGGAGGCACGGCGGGTCGATCTATCACTAGAGGCCAGAGGCACTTTAGTGGTCTCCATTTTATTTCATGGCGATTGACGACAATACTGTGTTCTTGATGGTCCCCCCGAAAACTTCCCTCCTTGTCACCGCCATCAGTTTGGTGTTGATCGCTACGCTCTTCGGCGCACTTCTGCCCACTGCGGCCGGAGCCCAATCGGAAGAAGACCGACCCAACATCGTGGTCATCATCGTTGATGACCTCGACGTGGAGCTTTTCGAAAACCACCGCCGTGACTGGCCGGCAATCTCACGTCTAGTCAACCGGGGCACCTCGTTCAGCCAAGCTCATGTCACCGCCTCGCTGTGCGGTCCATCGCGGGCATCGCTGCTGTCGGGCCAGGGGGTTCACCGCAGCGCGATCCGGACCAATGGCAACCGCTGGGAAAGCGGAGTTCCCAAGAGTCTCATCGGCGCCGATGAGGTTCCGACCGGCGGCTTCGACAACTACATCGACGAAGGTCTACACACCGCAGATCTGCCCTCGGTGATGTCCGACCTTGGCTACCAGACCGGCCTGGTCGGCAAGTACCTCCACACCGGGTTCCCATCGCCGACCCTCGGCCCCACCTGGTATCCGGAATCCTGGGACCAGTTCCACGCCAGCATGGGCGACTACTGGGGATTCCGGCAGCTGAACAACGGCAAGCTTGAACGCCCGAAGGGATTCCGGACCGACGTCGAAGCGGCGCAAGCGGTCGAGACCATCAAGACCTTCGAACGCAGCGACGACCCGTGGATGCTCTATCTGGCGCCGTTTGGACCCCACACCAGTCCGGGGGGCAAGCCGATCTACGCCAAACGTCATGCCGGGGCCTACGCCGGCATCACCGCGCCCGCCGCTCCCGACCTCGAGCTGCGGCCCCCGCTCGCGGAAAAGCTGCGGCAGGTGCCGGTCAAGTGGCGTCAGCGGATGCTGCGAGACCGGCTGCGTTCCATGCTGTCGGTCGAAGAGATGGTGGCCCGGGTACTCCAAGAGGTCGACCTCAGCGAGACCGTGGTGATGTTCACCTCCGACAACGGCATTCAGCTCGGCGGCCGTGGCGTCCGCGGAAAGAACGTCCCGTATGCCCGGTCGACCAAGGTGCCGTTGATCGTCGCCGGTCCGGGCTTCGGAGCTGGCCAGTATCCCAACCCGGTTTCGGTGGCCGACATCCTGCCGACCGTCCGCGACCTCGCCGGTGCACGAGTCGACGGTGGACTCGACGGCATCTCCCTACGAACTCAGCAGGCTGGCGAAGTTGGCCGTGACGCCATCCTCTCCGCCGGCGCAGGCCTGTGGCCTCAGCGCCGCGACCTGGTGCTGAACCTCGACTGGACGCGCGTCACCTTCGCCCGTGGCTTCTCAGTGATCAAATGGGCGACCGGTCCGTGGGAGGCCTACGCCAACGACGACTTCTACGAGACCACAAACCTCTGGCCTAGCTGGGATCGGTCCACGCGAAAACGGCTCCAGGCATCGGTTGAGGCTCTCGCCGGTTGTCAGAGCGGCACCGGCTGTTCGACCCAGTCGCCGACCATCGTCATCAGCTCGCCTACCCCGGGTACGCCCCAGCGACCCGAGATGCAGGTGCGCGGTGCGGCCTACGCTCCCAGCGGACGGGTTGGGGCGGTTGATGTCACCATCACCCGACGGGATGACGGCAAAAGCCTCAACCGGCTTGGGGTGTGGGTACGCCGTCGGGTCAGCATCCCGGCGGTCGTTGAAGCCTCGGACGCCGACGCCAGCTACTGGTACGTCGACGTCGATCAGCTCCCGACCGAAGGGGTCGAGATCGTGGCCACAATGCGCAGCGAGGGTCGAGCCAAGGCGGTAACCGAGAGCAACCGGGTCACGACCGACGCCCGCACGATCGCCGACCGTCCGGCACTGGTTGGGGCCCAACCGCGGCCAGGGCTGATCCAAGGTTGGGTGTTGGATCCCGATGGGGTCGCCAATGTGTTGGTCAACGGCAAGCCGGTCGACCGACTCGGCACACCTTCGGTGAACGACACGTCCGGCCGTCGGGCCTTCTCCATCGACTTGTCCGATGAGCCGGCCCAGCGGTTGGTGGTTGTGGTTCGCGACACCTTCGGTCGAGAAACTCGAGTCGCAGTCCATCGCGGCAACCGAGCCTTCCCCAACTGGGCCCGCTAACGCCCGAAATGTCGGAAGAAAACGACAAAGCTTGTCGCCTTTTTCCGACATTTCGGCGGATTTAGGGGGCTTGGAGGAGGCGGAGGACCTTGCCGGCGGCGCCGGTGGGTGAGCGGTGGCCCTGGCCCACCTCGGTTTCAAGTTCGGCGATGGCCGCGGCTACATCGGGGCGCTGGCTGAGCTCGGCCAACATTGCGTCGCGAATCTCGGCGTGCATCCACGACACCGCCTGGGCGGCTCGATGGGTGGCGAGATCGCCCGATGCGGCCAACGCTTCATGGGCCGCGGCGGCCCGACTCCACACCTCATCGATCGCCACCTGATGCAGGGCCGAAGCGGTGAGCACCTCCGGGGTCCAAGCTGGGCTGCGGGGTCGTTGGAGATGTAGGGCGTGGCGATAGTCGGCCGCGGTCCGACCAGCCGCCGGGGCCAGGTCGCCGTCGGCTTTGTTCACCACCACTAGGTCGGCCAACTCCATGATGCCGCGCTTGATTCCTTGGAGATCATCTCCGCCACCGGGCGACACCAACAAGGTGAATACGTCGACCATATCGGCCACCGCGGTTTCGCTCTGGCCGACCCCAACCGTTTCGACGATGATCACGTCGAAGCCCGCGGCTTCACACAACAACATGGCCTCACGGGTGCGGCGGGCCACACCACCAAGGTGTCCGGAGGCGGGGGAGGGGCGGATGAAGGCCTCGCTTCGTCGACCGAGATCGGTCATTCGGGTTTTGTCGCCAAGAATCGAACCGCCGGTGCGACCACTGCTCGGGTCGACCGCCAAAACCGCGGGGCGGTGGCCCTGTTCGATCAGGTGCAACCCGAGGGCCTCGATAAAGGTCGACTTTCCCACCCCGGGCGTTCCCGTGATGCCGATGCGCTGAGCCTGACCGGTTGAGGTAATCACCTTGTCGAGCAGCAGTCGGGCCGTGGCCCGATGGTCGTCACGGGTGGACTCCACCATGGTGATGGCGCGGGCCAGGCCGCGGCGGTCGGCGGCACAAACCTGGGCGCTTAGCTCCGCTACCTGGTCGGCCTGGGGATCGGTTTCGGTCACGGGAGGAGCGCCGCTCAGGCCGCGGACGGGCGGGCCCGAATCAGGGCCAGCACCTCACGAGCGGCCTCAGGGATGTTGGTGCCGGGGCCAAAGATGCCGGCCACGCCCGCAGCCCGAAGCTCGTCGTAGTCCTGGGGCGGGATCACCCCGCCACACACCACCAGCACCTCGGAGGCACCAAGGGCATCAAGCTCGGCGATCAACTGCGGCACCAACGTCTTGTGGCCGGCGGCCTGGGATGACACGCCCACCACATGGACGTCGTTTTCCATTGCGTCGCGGGCCGCTTCAGCCGGGGTCTGGAACAGTGGTCCCAAGTCGACATCAAAACCCAGGTCGGCGAAGGCGGTGCCGATCACATGGGCGCCACGATCATGACCGTCCTGGCCCATCTTGGCTACCAGGATGCGCGGTCGACGACCCTCCGCAGCGGCAAACGAATCGATATCGGACCGCAGCGCCTCGAAGCCCTCATCGCCCTCGTATGCCGCGCTGTAGACACCACTGATGGTGCGAATCTCCGCCTTGTGGCGGCCAAAGACCTCCTCCATGGCATCTGACATTTCGCCCACGGTGGCGCGGGCCCGAGCGGCATCGACACAAAGGCCGAGCAGGTTTGCATCTCCTCGGGCTCCCTCGGTGAGCGCGGCCAAAGCGGCCTGGCAGGCATCTTCGTCGCGGGCGGCCTTCATGGCGGTCAGCTTGGCGATCTGCGATTCGCGAACCTCGGTGTTGTCGATGTCGAGTACATCGACCATCTCGGGCTCATCAACCACATACTTGTTCACCCCGACGACGACTTCATCGCCGCGGTCAACCGCGGCCTGGCGTCGAGCCGCGCTCTCCTCGATACGCATCTTGGGCATGCCGCTCTCGACCGCCTTGGTCATGCCACCGAGCTCCTCTACCTCGGTGATGATGGCCCAGGCCTTTTCTGCCAGCTCGTTGGTTAGGGCTTCGATGTAGTAGCTGCCGCCGAGGGGGTCAACCACCTTGGGGATGCCGGTCTCCTCGGTGAGGATCAACTGGGTGTTGCGGGCGATGCGGGCCGAGAACTCGGTCGGCAGCCCCAGCGCCTCGTCGAAACTATTGGTGTGCAGGCTTTGGGTGCCGCCAAGCACCGCAGCCATGGCCTCCACCGTGGTGCGCACAATGTTGTTGTAGGGGTCCTGCTCGGTGAGCGATACCCCGGAGGTTTGGCAGTGGGTGCGCAGCATCGACGACTTCGGGTTCCTCGGTTCGAACTGTTCCAAGGCCCGAGCCCACAGCAGGCGGGCGGCCCTCAGCTTGGCCACCTCCATAAACACGTTCATCCCGATGGCGAAGAAGAAGCTGAGGCGGGGCGCGAAGGAGTCGATGTCGAGGCCACGGTTCACCACGGTACGGGCGTACTCCAGGCCATCGGCGATGGTGAAAGCCAGCTCCTGATCGGCGGTCGCGCCGGCCTCCTGCATGTGATAGCCAGAGATGGAGATGCTGTTGAACTTGGGCATGTTCTCGGCGGTGAAGCTGATGATGTCACCCACGATCCGCATGCTTGGCGCCGGCGGATAGATGTAGGTGTTGCGCACCATGAACTCTTTGAGAATGTCGTTCTGGATGGTGCCAGCCATCTGCTCCAGACCCACACCCTGTTCCTCACCGGCCACGATGTAACACGCCATGGTCGGCAGCACTGCGCCGTTCATGGTCATCGACACACTCATCTTGTCGAGCGGGATCTCGTCGAAGAGGATCTTCATGTCCTCAACCGAATCGATGGCCACTCCGGCCTTGCCGACATCGCCCAGCACCCGGGGATGATCGCTGTCGTAGCCGCGATGGGTGGCCAGGTCGAAGGCAACCGACAGTCCCGTCTGCCCGGCGGCCAGGTTCTTGCGGTAGAAGGCATTCGACTCTTCAGCGGTGGAGAAGCCGGCGTACTGACGCACTGTCCAGGGGCGGTTGGCGTACATGGTGGCCCGCACGCCCCGGGGGAACGGTGCAAAGCCGGGGAGCGAGTCCAGGTGGCCGATGTCTTCGGTGTCGGCGGCGGTATAGAGCGGCTTGACATCGATGCCCTCGGGTGTGGCCCAGGTCAGCTCCTCAAGTGAGCGTCCTCGGAGTTCCTTTTCGGCCAGCTCGGCCCACTCGCTCGGAAGTCCGGGCCTTGGTGAACCAGCATCATCGGGTGCGTTCATGCCCCTCAGTGTATGGCGCCGGTCCCACCCCCTGCGATGGCAAGGTCCAACGCACCCACATTGTCCAGATCTGTGAGGCCCAACACCGCAAAAACAGGGTGCTGGGCGTCACAGATCTTGGTTAGGCGGGTGCTTTGAGGTTGCGGTTGAACACGTCGAAGAGTTGGTTCCAGTGGTGCTCGGCGGCGTCGGAGCGATAGACGTCGCGGCCAGGAAACGCGAACCCGTGGTCGGTGTCGGCGTAACGCTCAAGCTGGCCCCTTACTCCCGCCGCGCCCATGGCCGCCTCGAAAGCGTCGACCATCTCAGGCGGGGCGTAGACGTCGCGTTCGGCGCAGGCCACATACAACTCACCGGTGATATCTCCGAGCCGGTTGTGGGGTGAGTCGTCATGCTTGTCGTGGTCGGGATCAACCACCAGACGAACTCCATACAGCGATGCAGCTGCCTTGATCTGGTCCGGAAACGAGGCCGCCACCCAGATGGCAAAAGGCCCGCTCATGCAATAACCGAGACAACCCACTCGGCTGGCGTCAGCCTCGCTCTGTGTTGCCGCAAACGCCAGCGCCGCTCCGGCGTCGCGTTCGATCATGCGATTGCTGAGGCTGAACATCAACTCGGTCATTCGCTCCAGCGACTCCTTCGACGCAAAGTCGAGTTCAAAGGCGTCGGTGCTGCGGTAGTAGAGGTGGGGGAGCAGCACGTAGTACCCCGCTTCGGCCCAGCGACGAGCCATGTCGTGAAGTTCCTCGCGCTTGCCGGGCGCGTCCATCAGGAACAGCACGGTCGGAAACGGGCCATCACCATCGGGTCGACAGACAAAGGTGCCCATGGCGCCATCGTCGGTCTCGATCACAATCTCGTCATCACGGGTCATGTCCGGAGACTAGATCGCCACGACCAACCGACGCAGCGCGAAGAACGGTGTCGCGTAAGAACGGTGTCGCGGTCCACGCCGCTGGCTTATCAAGATCTGTGACGCCTGGCGCGCCAAAAACGGCGCGCTGGGCGTCACAAATCTTGGTTAGACGCCTGGGTGGGCATCGGTTGATTCGGCTGGTGGGTCCGGATCGGGTGTCTTGGGGTGCCGATCCTTTCGCTTCATGCGTTCGCGTAGCACGGTGGCCGCGCCGGTCCCGGCGATCAACGAGATGGCACCGGCAAGCACGCCCAACCAGCCGTAGGGGATGTTCTCATCGGCCACAATTTCCGCCCACTTAGCTGACGACAAACTCGATACGGCGGTTCTGCTGGCGGCCTTCCTCAGTGCCGTTGTCGCCGATCGGGTCGGTTTCGCCGAAGCCCTGGGGCGTCAATCGGCTCTCGTCAACACCGCGCTCCACCAGCGCGGCCACGACCGCGGCGGCCCGGGCCTCACTCAGGCCTTGATTGGCGTCGGCATCGCCGTCATTGTCGGTGTGGCCCTCAACGGTGACGTTTCCGTCGGGAGCACCAAGCAGCACCTCGGCAGCCTGGTCGAGGGTCGGCTGCGACTCGGCTCGAATGGTGGCCGCACCCACATCAAACTGAATCGGCTCCAGGCCGACCAACTCGTTGAGCGACGCTTCAAGGGTGACCGTCGGCTCCTCGACCGGCTCTTCGGCCGCAGCCTCAGTGATCTCGTCGCCGACCGCGAAGCCGGTCGCTTCGAAATCGTCAAAGGCGGAGCGGGCATCGTCGGCCGCCGCGGCGCTGAGTTCACCGGTGGTTGTCACGGTGGCGCCATCCATGGTGACGGCGTCGGAGACTTCGAGTTGATCGTCGACCAGCGCCGGGTCCCCGACCGAGGACACCACCTGGTCAACCAGCTGGCTCTTCGCCACCTCGTCGGCGACAACACCGGTAAGGGTCACGCCGGTGATACCCGAGTCGTCACCTTCATAGGCGATCAGCACCTCGCTCGGATCGGTCGGCGTCGGCGGATCGGGTTCGGTCGGAGCGGCGATGGTCAAGCGGTTGTCGACATCGGTGATGCCATCAACCTCGGCTGCGGCAGCCTCGGCGGCATCCGATTCTTCCTGGCTGGCAACCTCTCCTTCGAGTACCGCGGTGGTGCCAGCGAGAGTGGTCGCGGCGCCAACGCCGGTGCCGTCGACCGCCGTCTGAGTGCGCTCAAGGAGGTCATCGACAGCTACGCCGTCATCACCCTCATCGTCGGAATCCTCGGAATCATCCGAATCCTCGGCGGTGTCGTCAGCGCTGGAAGCGACCTTTGGTGCGGAAAACTCATTACGGATCACCCCGGGTATAGCAACCAGGAGCACTGCGGCGAGCACACCGAGCACGAGGAGAAAGTAGTCATTGTCGTCTTCGTCGAACACGAAACCAGGGCTTTCGGGGGGAGGCGTCGGGTAGGGGCGGAGCGGCAGGGCCACGCCAGTCCCCACGAGCATATTGGCCACCGAGCCGCCGAGCCAGCTATCTGACGCCAAATCCCGCAGTGGGCGCCGCTGAGAGAGGTGCCAGAGGTGGGGCGCAGAAGCCACCGGGCCCGGCCGGGGCGACGGTACCCTCGCCTTATGCCCGTTCGTTTTGTCATTGTCGGAGGAGGCCCGGCCGGAATCCAGGCCGCCACCACCGCCGCCCGCCTCGGCGCCGAAGTCACCTTGATCGAGAGCGATGTGCTCAGCGGTGCCGCCCACCTTTGGGACTGCATCCCGTCCAAGGCCATGATCGCCACCGGTGGCGCGATGTCCTTCGCCCGCCGGTACTCCGGTATGGGTCTTGTCGAGGCACCTCCACAGGTCGATTTTCATGCCACCAAAGGACGAATCTCCTCGATCGAGGACCGGCTGGAGAACGCTGCCAGCCAGCTGCTCGAAAGCCAGGGCGTCACCCTGGTCATGGGGCGCGGTCGGTTGCTCGGCCCCCACTCGGTTGGGGTTGCGCTTAACGAGCCAGACCCCGAGACCGGCAACACCGAGGCTCAATTCGAAGCCGACGCCATCCTTGTGAGTACCGGAAGTCGACCCCGGCTGCCCGACTGGGCCGGCGTCGACGGGATCCGGGTGCTGTCCACCCGCGACGCCTACCCGCCGCCGGAGATGCCGACCAAGTTGGTAGTGATCGGCTCCGGCGTGACCGGCGTGGAGTTTGTGCACATGTTCTCCTCGCTCGGCTCCGAGGTGGGCCTGGTGGTAAGCCGCCAGCAGGTGCTGCCCGACAAAGACCCCGAGGTGGCAGCGGCGCTGGAGGAGAACTTCATCGAGCGGGGAGTCGAGCTGTACAAGGGAGCGCGGGCCCAGGACATCGAACGCTCCGAAGACGGTGTGGTGGTTGTCTGCAACGACGGCCGTCGTATCGAAGGAAGCCATGCGCTGTTGGCCATCGGCTCGATTCCCAACACCGAGACGCTCGGTCTCGAGGAGATCGGGGTGGAGATGGACGGTGGCTACGTCGTTACCAACGACCATCACCTCCGCACCTCCATCCCTCACATCTACGTCGCCGGCGACATCTCGGGGAAGCTCCCGTTGTCGTCGGTGGCCACAATGCAGGGTCGCAAGATCGCTGAGCACGTGATGGGTTTCCACGTTCGCGAGCACCGCCATCTCGACTACGAAAAGGCGGCCTCGGCCATCTTCACCGAACCGGAGATCGCCGACGTGGGCCTGGGCGAAGCGGAGGCCTTCGCCGAGGGCCGAAAGATCCGAGTCACCAAGGTGCCGTTCTCCTTCACCGCCAAAGCCCTCATCAACAATGACCCCCGCGGGTTCGTGAAAATCCTGTCCGACCCGGCCACCGGAGTGATCCTTGGCGGCTCCATCGTGGGTCGCCACGCAGCCGAACTGATCTCCGTGCTGGCGGTGGCGGTCACCAACGGGCTCAGCGTTGCCGACATCGCCGAAAGCCTGCTCGTACATCCCACCCTGGCTGAGGCGCTCAC
>CALAML010000093.1 GCA_937925845.1 uncultured Acidimicrobiales bacterium
GTGATCCGAGACGTTCTGTATGAGATCGCGCTCAGCCCGGTGCGGACCCGCCGCCACGCCCGGCTGGCTGACATCTACCTCGACCGGCCCGAGAATCGGGCCTGGCACCTCGGTAAGGCGGGGCGAGCCGACGAAGCGGGCCAAAGCTGGCTCCAGGCGGCCCGACTGGCCCAGCGAGCCTTTTCGAATGCGGATGCCGAGCGCCTTTTCACCGAGGCCCTGAAGGCGGCGACCACCAATGACGATGTCGGCCTTCAGGGCGAGGCGCTGATCGGACGGGGCCTCATGCGCGAGGAGCTGGGCCGCTACGAAGACGCAACGGCTGACCATCTTGGGGCCGAACGACTCGGCCTGGCCGTGGGGGATCAGGCGCTGCAGGCCCGAGCGGTGGAACGGCTGGCCTGGACCGCCTACTACGAGCGCGACGTGGTGGCGGCCGTGGCCCGAGCCGAACAGGCGACGTCGATGTCGGGGGTGCATCCGAGCGCATGGGTGCTGCTCGGGCGGATCCGCCACTGGGGCGGCGACTTCAGCGCCGCCGCCGAGGCCTACAACCGGGCCCTGGTGGAACTGGGCGACGACGATCCGGGGGTGAAGGCGAGCGCGCTCAGCTGTCTCGGGGCGCTGCTGGCCCACAGCGATCGGTTTGTGGAAGCCATCGACACCCTCGACAGCGCCGTGGGCCTGTGCCATGAGATCGGCGCATTTCGGCCGCTGCTGCGAGCGTTGTTCTTCCAGGGTTTGGCCCGAGCCAACAACGGCGACTTCTCCGGCGCGCTGACCGCACTCGAAACCAAGAAGACCCTTCTGACCCGCTACGACGTGCCCTTCTACCGGGCCCGAACCAACACCTGCCTGGCCTGGGTGTGGCGCGAGCTCGGAGAACTCGACCGGGCCGGGGCGCTGAGCGAGCAGGCGCTGGAGGAATCACGCGAGGTCGACGAGGGCGAGCTCCAGGTTGAACAGGAGCTGCACGCCCTCTGCTCCATGGCGGAGTGCGACCTGCTTCGAGGCCAACCCGACGCCGCCGCGGAAGCGCTCGCGGCCGCCGAGGCGCTGTTGGCCGGTTGGCTGCCGTTTCGATGGCGGGCCGAGCTTCGTGTTGTCGAGCTTTCCAGCCGGCTCGGAATCGAGTCGCCGGAGCGGTTGTTGTCCGACGCTCGGGCCCGAGGGTCGGCGAAGTATGAAGCGCTGGCTCTGCACCTCCTCGACCGGCCCGCCGAAGCGGCAGCGATTGCGGCCACCACCAACTCACCGCTGCTGGTGGCCGAAGTGGCGCCGGGTGCTGATGGCGAGACGGCCACCCAACGATTGGTGTCGCTTCTGCCCCGACAGCTGCGCGAGGGCTTCTCCACCAGGGGTCGACTGGCCCTGGTTTCGGGGGCGTCAGAAGGCAGCGCCCGAGACTCGGCTCGAGCTCGGCGGCGGTGAATTCCATAGGTGCCAAGGGGCCGTAGTCGACTACGCAAACGTTTCAGGCGGACTCACGTCTATCAGAATCTCGATGATCTCTACTGAGCCGCCTAGATGACTCATGGCAGTTGCAGCCAAGATTGGGAAAATTGAGTTGGTGATAGTGAGCACTTCATACTCAGGGCGTCCAGGGATGAGTTGGTGAACCCGGGGTGAATCGACCGCCGAGAACTCTTCGATGATCGTTGGCAACACCAAGTCGATGAAGTCCTGGTACGAAGCGCTACCTTTCGCTGTTCTCCTCGCTGGCAAGGTCTGCTTTAGGTAGTCGTAGACTTCAGCTGCGACGGCAACTTCACGGCTCGGCGGCTGAGCGTCGCTCACCTTCGAACGGAGTTGGCTTCTTTCGCGGCCGCGTGGGCTTCGATGCCGTCAGCCAGTTTTTCTCGGATCGATTCAGGCAACTCGCCGGGATCGACCATGCGTGCTTGGAGTTCCTCGGTCCGCTCCTTATCGCTCAAAGAAGCGAACTCTTCCACATCAAGCATCTTGTTTGGGCTGCCCATGATCAAAAGACTAGCCCGATTATGGATCCGTATAGAGGGCGCGCCTTGCGGCTAGCCCGATGCCGAGGATCAGGGCTGCTCCCGATGAGGCGCCTATGCCGCGAACAACCTCGGCTTCGGCTTGGGCTTTTGCGATCGCGGCGTTGGCGGCGTGGTCGATCATCCGATGTACCGGAGCGATGCTCTGGCCCCGGCTGGCCCAGTGCAAAAAGGCGGCGCTGAGCTCGGTGGTGTCCACCGCGGCTGCCACCCTCGAAGGCTCCGGGTCGCCGGGCCGCGCCAACGCGTGGGGCAGGAGAACCCCGGCGAGCACATCGTCACCAACCGGGGTGAGGCCGGGGCCGCGCCCCTGAAGCATGGTGCGAGCGGCGTCGAGATTCCCGTTGAGCACGGCTTCGACGACTTCGGGCCATATCGGTCGCAGCTCCGACGGAATCGACCCGGTTGGCGGGCCGGCAAGTCGCGGGTCGGCACCGTCGATGTCGCCGATTTCGCTACGACCGATCTCGACAGGATTGATCTCGACATGGCCAACTTCGAGGCCGGCGATTTTCATGAGGGTGGGCCAGGTGTGGTTCAAACCGGCGGGTGGCTGCGGACTCCATACCTCGGCTACCCCGAGGCCTATAGCCCGGTCGCCGAGGGTGAGGGTGTCGAGGGAGATCGACACCGGCTGGTCTTCTGCCAGCGAGGGGACCGGACCGTTCAGCACCAGGTGCAGCGGGCCGGGTTGCAGGTGCGGGCCACCGACGGCGAAGGTCTCCGAGCCGAAGTGTAGATAGAGGCCATCGGTGAACGAACCAACGACTCGGCCCTTGGTGGCGGGCTCGGTGGCGGTGCGGCGCCGGATGCCCTCGGCCACCGCGCCAATCGAGCGGGCGGTGTGTTTGAGGGCTGGATCGATCAAGGCGGGATCGATCAGAGTAGGTTCAATCACGGCTGATCGATCAGGGCAGGCTTGATCAAGCCACGCTCGATCACGCCGGGGGTGATCACGTCAGGCGTTGGTCGAGGGCCAGGAGCGCATCGACGAAGCACTCGATCGGCGCCCAGGCCACGCCGGCCCCGACCTGACCCGAGCCATCGCTGATGTGGACGATGCCGGTGTTGACCGCCGGGGTCACGCCCGACTCCACCACCTGGCGAATGTCGACACCGACCGGAGTGCCAACGTTGTCGAGGATCGGCAGCCGGAACCGGCCACTCTCACCAAAGCAGATGCGCTGCATGTTGCGGGTGGCGGCGATGGCATCGGCCATACGGCCACCAAGGAACCCAGCCACCGCCGGCGAGTTGGCTGCCGCCGGTCCACCGAGACCAACCAATTCCAGAACAGCACTATCACCGATGTCGGGGGCACTGGTTTCCGGGCTCTGACCCGGGTAGTAGAGGGCGTCCTGCACCGGCGGGCTCGGAGCCAGGAACCACGCGTCGTCATCGCCCGACAGGCGAATCCCATAGGTGGTGCCGTTGCGGCACATGGTGGTGACGATGCTCGAATCGGGCACCTCGCCGGCCCAGAGCACCAGCGCCTTGGCACTGGCCATGGCCACGTTGAGGAACATCAGGTGGTTGGCGCTCAGGAAGGTCGACACCTCAGGGGCGGCGGCGTGGCTGGAGCGGACCAGATGGGGGAGCAGATCGCGAAGCAGGAGGTTGGTGGTGGCCTGGGTGCGCATATGAACATCGTCGCCCATCGGCACGCCCTGAGCGGCGAGGGCGAAGGCGTCGGTCGGGCCCATCGAAGCCACCGCTTCGGCCAGTACCGGACCCACGCCGTCGCGAAGAAAGCGGAGCCGCTCAATCGCTTCGTCGGAATCGACCCCGAACCACGGCACCGCGCCGGAGCCCTGGTTGATCGGAGCGAAGGCCTCGGTGCCGCCCAACTCGTTGGCCACCACGTACACCGGGGCGGAGGGACCCATCGCCGTGGCCATCGGCACCACCGTCCGATGGTCGTTGGCCGGAGCCAGTTCGATATCGCCCGCGGCCAGGGCATCGGCGGCGCCGCCAACACTCTCGGCCCAGCCCTCGGCTACCACCGCAGCCTGCACCGAACGCTGCAGCGGGTTACACATCTCGGCCCACGGAATCGCCGGGCCGCAATGCAGAATCATCCGGTCGCCTAGGCCGGGCACCACATCGCTTGCCGTTTCAACCGCACGCAACAATGGGATGCCGTCGTTCAGCCGCCGGACCACCTCGGTGTTGGCGGCGTCGATCCGCTCAGCCTTGGGTCCCAGGAGGCGAGCGAGCGCGGCCACCGCCTCGGGGTCGCCGCCGGCGGGGATTCGCCAGTCCACCCCGATCACCGCCGAACCCTGATCCCGTATCGACTGCTCAAACATCGGCAGCCCGATGTTCACCACATCAACTTCGGTTGGGAGTTCCACGGTGGGAGCGTCGGTGGAGGCCATGACTCAGGTCTTCCTGTCGCGGGCGCAGGTGGGCGTTTCCGGCGTGTCTTTACGGAAATGTTGTATTTACTATACGGTAAGGCCCATGGAGACGCCCGGCCACATCGGCGGCTACTCGCTGGAGCAGATCGTCGAGACCGTCCGGGCCTACGCCGGGGTGTCGGGCAAGGGACCCATCGCCGCAGTTGGCACCATGATCGACACCTCCGACCCGGTGCACGGGCCGGGCGACGACGGAGCCGTGGTCGACGTGAACGGATCGGCGGTGGTGGTGTGTGGAGAGGCTCTGTCTCCACCGTTTGTGCAGGCCGACCCTTACGGGGCGGGGATCGCAGCCATACTCGCCAACGTCAACGACGTGGCGGCCATGGGCGGCATCCCCCTCGGCATCGTCAACACCCTCGTCGGTCCCAGCGAGGTCACCAGCCAGGTGATGGCGGGCATGGTCGACGCGGCCCGCTGGTATGAGGTGGCCATCGTCGGAGGCCACCTGACCGAACGCCCCGGCGAAACTTCGGTGTCGGCTTTCGCCGTCGGCCAGGCCCCCGGGGTGCTGTCGATGGCCAACGTGGCCGCGGGTCAGCGGGTGCTGTTCGCCTGTTTCCTCGACGGTGAGATGCGGGCCGACTTTCCCTTCTTCACCTCGATTCCCCAGCAGGAACACCGCTTTGGCGCCGACGTTCGGGTTCTGTCACAGGTGGCCGAAGCCGGGCTGGCGGTTTCGGCCAAGGACGTATCGATGGCCGGCCCCCTCGGTTCGCTGGCCATGTTGTTGGAGTTCCGGAAACTTGGTGCGGAGATCGACCTCGACCAGCTGCCAGTGCCCGACGACACCGATCTTCTGAAATGGCTGGTTTGCTTCCCCAGCTACGCCTTTTGGCTCACCTGCGAACCGGAAACCGCATCGGACTGCATCGCCGCTTTCGAAGCGGCCGACCTGGTCTGTGCCGATGTGGGCTCGGTCAACCCCGGTGGCGTTATCGACCTCGCGGCCGGCGGAGAATCAGCGCCGCTGCTGGACTTCGCCACCGACTCGATCACCGGTCTCTGGGCCTGAGCGCAGTAGCCCAACAACAACAACCGCGCCGACTGATGGCTCGGGAAGCTCAGCCAGCAGTGACGAGTAGCGGGCTGGCTTGGAGATCGCCGAGCGGCAGCCGCAGCTCGGTGGTATCGGGGAAACGGGCGGCATCGGCGGTGGCCCCTGGAAGATCGATGGCCATGGGCTGATGAGGCAACCCGTGATAGGTGATGACCCCGCCGTGGCGCTGCCAGCCCAGATGTTCGAAGAAGGGGGTGTTTTGCACCTGCACCGAGGCATGCATCACCAGCCCACCAGCCGAGGCCGCGGTGGCAACAGCAAAATGCACCAGATGAGCGCCGACCTTGCCGGTGCGATGAGCGGGCAGCACGGCGAGCCGGTCGCCCTTCCACAGACCCTCGTGGTCGAGCGGATACAGCCGGACGGTTCCCGCGGCCTGATCACCGCTGGCGGCAACAACGTGGATGGTGTCGGGCTCGCGGTCGTAGCGGTCGACGTCGGTAAAGACCATCACGCCCTGTTCTTCAACAAAGACCTGATGACGGATGGCAAAGTGGCACGAGATGTGTTCGAGGCCAGCCGGCCAACACGCCACCTGCTCCATACCCAGTACCTACAGACTCTTGACCGGGATGAGTTTTTTGCCTGAGGCCGACAGCTTCATTGACTGCTCGATGGCGCCGAGTGGGGAACATGCCTGGCAGCGGGCGCAACCGGCGGCAACCTTGTCGGCGGTGATGCCCCGCTCGATCAGGTACGGCGCCACCTGGCGGGCGATGCGTTCGGTGTAGTCGGCGGGCGGGGGAACAACGTCGGCCATCAGGCTTCCCGGCACCGGCCGAAGCGGCACGATAAAGGGATAGACGCCGATGTCGATGGCGCGCTTGCAACCCTCGATGGTGAGTTCGGGATCCTCGCCCATGCCAACGATCACGTAGGTGGTGACCTGCCCCTCGCCGAAACGTTTCACCGCATACTCCCAAGCGGCGAAGTAGCGCTCGATTCCCGTGCGGGCCTTGGGCGGAGCGATGTGGGCCAGCACTTCCGGGTCGAAGGTTTCGACGTGAATGCCGAGCGAATCGATGCCCATATCGGCCACTTTGTCGATGACCGAGAAGTCCTCCGGCGGCTCGAACTGCACTTCGACGGGAAGCCCGGAGGCCTCCTTCACCGCCTTGCCACACTTGCCCACGTAGAGGGCGCCGCGATCCTTGCCGTAGGTGGAGCCGGTGGTGAGGGTCACGTCGACGGCGCCGTCGAGTTCCTTCGCGGCTACGGCCACCTCGGCTAGGTGTTCCGGGCGTTTCACCTTCACCGTGTTGCCGGAATCGAGTGAGACGCCGATGCCGCAGAACTTGCACTGATCGTCGTTGCCCCAATAGGCGCAGGTTTGGAGAACGGTGCTGGCCAGGCTGTCGAGATGCATCAGGGCGATCTGCCAATACGGCGTCCCGTCCGCAGTGTTCATGCTGTAGTACTTCGGACGGTCGGCCGGAGCGGCCGAAGCCACTCGAGTGCCATCGCGATAGATGCCGAACCCGACGTCCTCCGCCTCGAGCGAGAACGGGGTGTCGGTGACAAAGTCGGAGTCGACCGGAACCGTTAGCGGCTGGCCTTCGACCCAGATCATGCCGGCGTCCGACGGGCCGGCGCCGCCGGGACGTCGCTCAAACTCGGTGGTGATTCGCAGGCCCTTGGTCTGGAGCTCAAGGATCAGCCCCGACAGGCGTTCTCCATCTTCGGCGGTGGGGATTTCGCTGCGGATCTGTTCAGCCGTGGACACGGTTGGGTTCCTTCTTTGTAATCGCTGCTTCCATTCCTACCGGTTCCCTCCACCTTTGGAGCACCCCTAGGCCTACCAGGAATGACCCGGGAACGTCTACTAAAGGAAACAGTTGGTTACACATGGGCTTCCACTGTTTTCTTCAGCTTCTCACGACCGGAGACAAATTCCTCGACGGTTGGATGCTCCTCGAGCTCGGCGACCCCCGGATCCAGATCGACCGGACTTCCGGTGGCCGGATCGAGGCGGATCACATTCAGCACGTGATTGGTTGACCCATCGACCGGGTTGGGTTCGACCGACGCAACGATGGCTGCGCCGCTCGAGAGATGAAGCTCGATGGCCGAGTAGGCGTTGGCCAGCCCATGGTTGAGGTCGCCCGTCTCGTGGATCAGCGCCCACGTGTCGCCGCGTTCGGTGGCGGCCCGGATCACGCTGTCCAGGTGTCTTTGGTGTTCCGCGGCCCGTAGTTCGGCGTCGCGAAGAGCAAAGGCCACGCCGGCAACATCGCCCTCGGGCAGGTCGCCAAGGGGCAGGTCGGCCCGGGCCGATGCCGCCCTCACAATGGCGGTGCCCTGGGGCCAATGGGCGGCCAAGCCATCGACAGTGTCGACCACAGCCAGGTCATCAGCGGACTCACGGGCGAGCCGAATGAGCTGTTCGTATTTCTGAGGACTGACCGTCGCCAGCGGATAGAGCTTGCGTTCGGCCTCAGCCCACAGGGCCCGGAGGGCGTCGATAGGTGGGGCTTGCTCAGTCATCAACGGACACCGTTTCTGTTGCTTCGTCTTGTGTTCTGTGTGGCGATAGGCATCGGTTTGTCTACTATACGAGATATGGCCTGCCTTGAGAGATCCGGAGTCCGGGGAGCGAAAGCTTCATGACGGGCACCGCAGTGTTAGCGATGGGCGGCAACGCCCTGATTCGGGAATCGGAACGCGGGACCATCGACGAGCAGTATGCCAACGCACTGGCCATGGCCAAGTCGGTGCGCTCGCTGATCCGCAAGGGGTGGCGAATCATCATCGTTCACGGAAACGGACCACAGGTGGGGAACCTGGCCATTCAGCAGGCCGAAAGCGCGGACCTGGTTCCGGCCCAACCGCTCTTTGCTCTCGGCGCCATGACCCAAGGAGCGGTCGGCAGCCTGATCTGTCTGGCCCTTCACGAGGTCTGCCACGAGGAGATCTCCGGTGCGGTCTCGGTCATCACCCACGTAGAGGTGGATCGCACCGACCCCGCCTTCGAACATCCAACCAAACCGATCGGTCCGTTCTTCACCGAAGCCATCGCCAAGGAACTGACCGAGACCCGTGGCTGGACCATGGTGGAGGACTCGGGGCGCGGTCACCGCCGAGTCGTCCCGTCACCGGTGCCCCACGCGCCAGTCGAGGCATCGGCTATCAACACGTTGATCGACGCCGGCTACGTGGTGGTGGCCGCGGGCGGAGGCGGGATCCCGGTGGCCCTCGAATCCGGCGCCTACCGCGGCGTCGACGCCGTGATCGACAAAGACTTTGCCGCCGAACGGCTGGCCGACGCATCCGGAGCCCGAGTGCTGGTGATGGTGACCGGCGTGCCCAACGTGAAGATCAACTTCGGCACGCCGGAAGAAGAGACGGTGTACAACCTCACCACCTCTGAGGCCGCCACCCACCTCGCCGACGGCCAGTTTCCGCCGGGAAGCATGGGCCCCAAGATCAGCGCCGCGGTCCAGTTCGTGGAAGGGGCGCCGGTCGAAAAGAACCGCTTCGCCGCCATCACCACCCCCGAGTTGGTCTACGCCACCGTCGACAACGCCCATGGGGCCATCCAGGGCCACCGCGGCACCAAGATCAAACCCGACAAGTCAACCAAGACCAGCCAGCACGGCGATCAGGAACAGGACCAGGGGAAATCAGCGTGATCCATCAGATCGAGGTTTTGCGAGACAACTACAAAGACAGCGTGCGGTTGTTGGAGGCGACCCGATCGATGCTGGCCCTCGATGGGGTGGAGTACGCCTGGGCGGTTATGGGCACGCCGGCCAACCTGGAGACGCTCGGCGGCGAAGGATTCACCGACTTCGATGACGTCACCGCCAACGACCTGGTGCTGGCGGTACGGGCTGATGAGTCGGGTGTGGAGTCGGCGCTCAGTACCGCTAACGACGTGCTGTTTGCCGCCACCGCCGGTGGCGATGGTGAGGCCGCGGTGGTTGTGCAGCACCTCGGCGGAGCCCTCGACGAACACGCCGATGCCAACCTCGCCATCATCTCGGTGCCCGGGCCCTACGCCACTCTCGAGACCCAAAAGGCGCTGACCGCCGGGCTCGACGTTTTGCTCTTCAGCGACAACGTGCCCCTCGAAGACGAGATCGCCCTCAAGCAGCGGGCCACCGAACTGGGCCGACTGGTGATGGGCCCGGGGGCGGGAACGGCGATGATCGCGGGCACCGGCCTGGCCTTCGCCAACCGGGTTCAGCGCGGTTCGGTAGGGGTGGTGGCCGCGGCCGGAACCGGCGCCCAGGAAGTCATGGCCCTGCTCGACCGGGCCGGAGTGGGATGCTCGCATGTGATCGGCGTTGGCGGTCGCGATCTCAGCGCCGAAGTGGGCGGGTTGATGGCCCACGCCGGTATCGCCGCCCTCGAAGCCGACCCCGGCACCGAGGCGATTCTGCTGGTGTCGAAGCCGCCATCGCCCGAGGTGGCCGAGTCGCTTTTGGGCACCGCACCCTCGAAGCCGATGGTCGCGGCCCTTATCGGCCTACGGGAACCACTCGACGGGGTGCCCGAACAAATTGCAGTGTGTAACACCCTCGAGCAGGGAGCGGTGCTCACCCTCGAGAAGTTGGGCCAGACCGCACCCGATCCCGTCGGTGACACGCCGGAGGTGGTCGCTGACAAAATCGTGGCGCTGCCGCCCACCCGCAAGCGCCTGGTCGGCCTCTTCAGCGGCGGAACGCTTTGCTACGAGGCCATGACCATCGCGGTGGACCACATCGGCGCCATCCACTCCAACACGCCACTCGACAAGGGCTGGACCGTACCGGCACCCGACGACGCCCATGTGTGTCTCGACCTCGGTGAAGAGGAATACACCGAGGGCCGGCCCCACCCGATGATCGATCCCGAAGCCCGCGTGGACTGGATGCTCAAGCAGGTCGACGATCCAACGGTGGCGGTAGTGCTTCTTGACGTAGTGCTCGGTGACGGTTCGCACCCCGACCCGGCCGGCATGCTGGCGCCGGTGGCGGCCCAGATCATTGAGTCGGGTGCGGTGGTGGTGGCCTATGTGCTCGGGACCGATCTCGACCCCCAAGGGTTTTCGAGCCAGCAGCAGAAGCTCCGTGACGTCGGATGCATCGTGACCGAGACCGCGGCCCGCGGGGCCCTGGCGGCGGCGGCGGTGGTCAATCGAGACCCAGCGCTGGTCCACCATGAGTTCTAGCGCGACCGGCGCAGGCTCGACCGGGGCGACCGGGGCGACCGGCGACGGAGCGACCGGCGACGGAGTGACCGGTGCAACCGGCGGGCCCGGGTTGGGGCCACGTATCGCCCTCACGACTTACTCGGTAAAGCCCCGCGGGGGAGTGGTGCACACCCTGGAGTTGGCCGAGGCGCTTCAGGCCGCGGGAGCCCAGGTCACCGTGGTGGCCATGGGCGACCCTGAAGTGGGGTTCTTCCGCGATGTCGACGTGCCGGTTCGGATCGTGCCGGCCCCGGAGTGGGGAGACACGCTCGAGGAGCGAGTGTTCCGCTGGATCAACGCCCTCACCGACCACCTCGAGTTGTGGCGGGACGACTTCGACATCATCCACAGCCAGGACTGCATCTCGGCCCGGGCTGCAGCCAGAGTTCGCGACCGCGGCGCCGGCTTCACCCTGATTCGCACCGTGCACCACGTAGACGACTTCACCACCGAGGCGCTCATGGAATGCCAACGCCAGGCGATCCTCGAACCCGACCGGGTCTTGGTGGTGAGCGAACTCTGGCAACGACAACTCGCCGCCGACTACAACACCGAAGCCACGGTGGTGCCCAACGGAGTGCGGGCCGAGCGGTTCGCCAATTCGATCACCGCCGAACGGCGGGCTGAACTTCGAACCCAGGTGGGGGCCGACGACCGCTTCCTCTTCCTGGCCATCGGCGGCATCGAACCCCGCAAGGGCTCGAAGTATCTAGTGGACGCACTCGGTCGAGATAAGCGGGCCGGCCACAGCTCCATGGTGGCGGTGATCGGCGGCCACTCGTTCCAGGACTACCGGCCCTACCGGGAAGCGGTCTTTGGCTCCCTCGACGGTAACGGCCTCGAACTCGATGACGACCTGGTACTTCTCGGCACCGTCGACGACCAGGAACTGCCCGAGTGGTTCCATGCCGCCGACGCGTTCGTCTTCCCCTCGATGAACGAGGGTTGGGGCCTGGTGGTGCTTGAAGCGATGGCCGCCGGGCTGCCGGTGGTCACCTCCGATATTGAGGTGTTCCACGAGTTTCTTACCGATGGCGACAACGCGGTCATGACCGCGGCGGGCGACGCCGGGTCGCTGGCCGAGGGCATGGCGCGGATCCAGAGCGATGAAGGCCTCCGGGATCGCCTGGTGACGAGCGGCCGAGCCCTGGTCGAGAAGTACAGCTGGGAACAAAGCGCCCGCGCCCACCTCGACATCTACCGTCAGACATCCGGCAGCTAGCAAGGGAGGCCGGTCGCTCGACGGGGAGCCGGTCGGGAGGCCGGTCAGCGATAGAGCTATCGGCAGTGCTGGACTCGGCTCCCAGCAAGGTTCATCCCCGGCGGGCCAGGCGCTGTCGCGGGGCAACTCCGCCTTAGCCCCGGCCGCCAACCGGGAGCGGTCAGACCGAGAGGACGCCGTCGGTGATGGTGATGGTGCGGTCGGCGTATTCGGTCATGCGAGGGTCGTGGGTCACGATGATGGCTGCGGTTTGGCGCCGCTTCACCTCGGTGCGGATCAGCTCCATCACCTGGGCACCAAGCTTGGTGTCGAGGGCGGAAGTGGGCTCATCAAAGAGCACCAGCTTGGGCTCGTTCATCAGAGCCCGACCGATCGCCACCCGCTGACGTTCACCACCCGAGAGCTGGTCAGGCAGGTTGGAGGTGCGCTGGCCCAACCCCAGCTCCTCCAGCAGTGTCGAGGCCCGGTCCTTGGCTGCGGCCTTGGGCAGCTTGTTCATCTCGGCCACCACCATCAGATTTTCCCGGGCGTTGAGAAACGGCACCAGGTTCACCGCCTGGAAGACGAAGCCGATGTTCTGGCCGCGAAAAGCGGTGAGTTGCTTCTGGGAGAAGCTTGAGATTTCGGTATTGGCCACCGTTACCGAACCCTCGGTGGGGGTGAGCAGCCCGCCGGCGATCGACAACAGCGTGGTCTTACCCGACCCCGACGGGCCCACCAGGGCCACGATCTCATCGGAGGGGATCACCAGGTTGGTGGTATCGAGGGCGACGATCTCGGCATCGCCTGAGCGATACACCTTGCGCACGCCGTCGAGTTCAAGCGCGGCCATATGAGTTCCCTACTGTCGAGTGCAAACC
>CALAML010000094.1 GCA_937925845.1 uncultured Acidimicrobiales bacterium
GGTGACCTTTCGAACGACGAACCAAGAGACCGAGCATGACCAACCCGAATGCTGCCACCACCGCGATCAACGGGTTGGTTAGTCCCCACGACTCCGACTGCACGATGGCGAACATCACCATCGCCATCCCAACGGTGCCGATCGGGACGCCGACGAGATCAACCTTGCCCTTGGCCGCCGGGTTCTTGGATTCGCGCAACAGCCGGGGCGCGAGGAACAGCACCACGAGACAGATGGGTACGTTGATCCAGAAGATGCCTCGCCACGACCAGAGGTCGGTGAGGAATGCGCCGAGGGCCGGCCCCACCACCGCTCCAAGGGCGCCGGTGGCTCCGGTGATGCCGATGATGCTTGAGCGCTTGTTGGCTGGGAAGTCTCCCAGCACCACGGCCAGTGCAGTGGGCGAGATGATGGCTCCACCCACCCCTTGCACCACGCGGGCGGCGATCAACGCCGCCGCGTTGGGAGCAAGACCGCTGAGCATCGAGCCGACCATGAAGATGAAGACGCCGGGGATGAACAGCTTCTTTCGGCCCAGGCTGTCGGCGTAACGGCCCGAGACGAGAAGCAGCGAGGCCACGGTGATGTTGTAGCCCGAGATCACCCACCCCAGGGTCGCCTCGGCCACGCCGAAGTCGTCCCGGATCGACGGGAAGGCCACGTTGACAGCCGAGACGTCGATCACGACCAGGAAGAACAGCAGCGTGGTAACGCCTAGAGCGAGCCACGCCTTCCGGGTCGCCTCCTCGATTGGCGCCGCGGGCGGAGCGGGCTCTGTGGTCTCAGGCACCGGGCGAGGCTAACCGACCATTCGCATGGAGAACCGGTCGAAGTGGAAACTGTGGCACCATCGATCTATGGCACGGATCGATATTCCCGATGGTGACGGCGACGAACTGATGCGGTTGTGGGGCGTGAACCCCACGATGGGTCGGGTGGCGGCAACCTTCAGCGCCAAGGTGTACGAGTCGTCCGAGGTTCCAATTCGTGAGCGTGAGCTGGTGCGAATGCGAATCGCCCAAATCAATGCCTGCCCCGTCTGACTGACCACTCGAGCGGCGTCGTTGGCGTCGCATGGACTGAGCGAAGAGGACTACGAGGCGGTTGCGGACTGGCGAGAGTCGGATCGCTTCACACCCCGGGAACGGGTGGCGATTGAGTTCGCCGAGCTGTTCGCCGAGGATCACCTCGCCCTCGACGATGCGTTCTGGGGTCGGCTGCGCCAGCATTGGACCGACGCCGAGATCGTCGACCTCAACGTGCTCGTCGCCTGCTTCCTTGGCCTCGGCCGTATGACCCAGGTCCTGGATCCGCAACAGAGCTGCCCCCTGGTTCTGTAGGAGAAAACTCCGGGGAGTCTCCGCGCCGCTCCAGCCAACCGGCATTGCCGGCAGGCAAGACGTCTTCTCAAGCAACCCGCCACGATTACCGAGAATCTTTCTATGCTCACGCGCGTCGTGGGCCGTATGAGAGTGCGGTCCGTACTCGGGTGCCTCGGCCTGCTTCCAATGCTGGTCGTGGTGCTGGTCTGCGCCCAACAGCTGCGCGCCACCAGCCAGGGCAGCGATCGTCTCGACCGCCTTGAGCGAAGCACGGATGCCATGGCTGCTCACGTTGAGCTGAGTGCGTCGATCCAGCGCGAACTGGCAGGTGTTGGCGCCGCCAGCCGTGCTGAAGAATTCGGGATCGATCCAGAAATCATCTCTGAGGTGGGGGGCCTCGATCTCTCGGGCGTCTACGTCCGCGAGACCGACCAGATCCTCGACGACATCGGCGATCCCGAACTCACGACCGCGGTGCAAGAATCACGAGGGGGCCGTTCAAGCGCTGACCATGTCACCGCCCTCGGGGCCACCCACGACGATCTTGTTGTGCCCAGGATCGCTCGGCTGGAACGCCTAACCCAGCTTCACAGCCGGGACCTGGCCAACCGAGAGGAGCTGTTCGACGCCTCTCGCCGACTCACGATCACCAACAGTCTGCGGGCCAACTACAGCAAACTGGTCAACCTGTATTTCCTCCTTCTCCCCATCGACAGTCCGAACCCGGCGGCATCCAGGAGTGAAATGGCGGTGCTCTTGAGCCGCTACGACGCGGATCGTCGGGCACTGCGATTCCACGAACGGCTTCAGCCCGAACCAACCCTCGAGGCTATTGCCATGGACCATGGCACCCTTTTCCTGCTTGATGCCGCCCGGCAATCGATCGAATCGGAGAATTTCGGTAACGAAGCGGTGGACCTGACCGACGGTTCCGCTGCCATTCAGCTGGCCGGCCAGTATCGGAGCGCCGCGATTGGCACCGAGCTGCATCTGGACGCGGCTCGCGACGCATCTCTTGATCTGAAGTCCCTCGTTGTCGATGCCCGCCAGCGCACCACCGATCGTGGTCGTCGAGTTATGGCCCTCGCCGCGGTGGTGCTGACCGCGATTCTCTTGAGCATCCTGGCCGCCACCCGGGTGATTGTGACCCCGATCCGAGCGCTCGGCCGCATGGCCGACGCCCTTCGGGTTGGCGGAAACATCGACCGGCTTCGACTCGACGGGCCGATTGAGATTCGTCAGGCTACCGACGCCCTGAATCAGGCGTCGGGCAACCTTCAACGGGCTGAGCGCCAAGCGTTGGCACTCGCGGACGGCCGGTTGAACGATGCGTCGTTCAGTGAACCCCAGGCCGAGGGCAGCCTGGGCCGTTCCCTCGACTCGGCGGTGAGTCATTTGCGATCCACCCTCGCCGAACGCGAGGAGTACCGCCGCCGGCTGGCTCTGGAGGCATCGCACGATGGGTTGACCGCCTTACCCAATCGCAGGACCGCCATTCGCCAACTGAACAGCGCCATTTCCAGGGCTGAACGCCAGGATGCAACCCTCGGGGTGTTCTATGTCGATATCGACTCGTTCAAGACCACAAACGACACGCTGGGCCATGTTGCTGGCGATGAGCTCCTGCGCCATATCGCCAATTCTCTAACTCGGGAATCACGTGAGGGCGACATTGTGGGGCGCATCGGAGGCGATGAGTTTCTTGTGGTGGCCGAGCCGATCGATGGGCCTGGCGGAGCGGTTCGCCGGGCCGAGCGATTGCGCGAGGCGGTAAATAGTCCCATCGATATTGGTGGGGTTGAGTTGGTTCCTTCGATTTCGATTGGTGTTGCCATCGCTCAACCTGGCGAGGACGCAGGCTTGGTCATCCGCAATGCCGACAACGCGCTTTACCAGGCCAAGGCCGGTGGCCGGAACCAGACCGTCCTCTTCGACGAAGCGATGAAGATCAAAGCAGAACACGACGCACTGTTGGATCTGGCGATTCGCGATGGGCTCACCAACAACGAGTTCTATCTCGAGGTCCAAGCAATTGTCGACGCCGATGGAGGAGTGCCCAAGAAGCATGAGGCGCTGGTGCGGTGGAGGCGCGACGGCGTCAAGGTGCCGCCGCTGGAGTTCATTCCCTTCGCCGAGCGGAGTGACCTGATACTCGACATCGACAGATGGGTGATCGACGCCGCACTAAGAGCGCTTGCCAACCCGGCGCTCGCCGACGACATTGCCAATCTCTCGGTAAATGTGTCGGGCCGCCATCTCCTGCGTGGCGACTTGGTCGGCGAGGTTCGCCGAGGCTTGGCTCAGCACAACGTTGCCGCTGACCGTCTGACCATTGAGATCACCGAGACTGCGCTTCTCACCGATCTCTCTTTGGTCGGCCTTCAGCTTCAAGGCTTGCGTTCTCTGGGCGCAAAGGTCGCCATCGACGACTTTGGAACCGGCTACACCTCACTCGGACACCTCCGGGACATGCCAGCCGACTTCTTGAAGATCGATCGTTCCTTCATCACTGATCTTTGGGATGAGCGCAACCTGTCGCTGGTCCGCCTGATCATTGAGACCGGTCATGTGCTGGGTATGGAGATTGTCGTTGAGGGCATCGAGACCGAGGAGCAGGTCCAAACCCTCGGTGAGTTGGGCGCCGACTATCTTCAGGGCTTCCACTTTTCACATCCATCCGAGCTCATGGCCAAGCCTCTCGTCGAAACGACCTAGAAGCTTCTAGAAGCTTCCCAGGAGGTTGACGCTGGTGGTCAATGGCGATCACCCCGGTCTTGCAACGCGCGAGACTCGGTCTATGGCCACTGACGCTTCTTCTGCCCAAGCTCCCGACGATGAGACGCTCTTTACGTGGATCGCTCAGGATCGTCGTCGCATCGCCGATCTCCTTGACGGTCTCGATGAGGCTCAGCTCCAGCAACCAAGCCTGTGTGGAGTTTGGACTGTTGCTGAGTGTGCCGCCCACCTCACCGCGGGCATGAACGCCTCGTGGCGGAAGTTCGGTATGGAGATGTTGAAGGCCCGCGGCAACTTCGACAAGGCCAACATCGCCATCACCGACTGGCTGGCGGCACGCGGCGCTGAGCAAACCATCTCCGACCTTCGGGACCAGGCTGAGCACCGCTTTACTCCCCCGGGCGCCGGCCCGGAGGCACCGCTGTGTGACCTGATGGTGCATTCCGAGGAGATCTTTCGGCCCCTCGGTATCTCCCAGACCTACGATCCGGAGCGGGTCCGGGTGGTGTTGGACCAACTGCTCGATCCGAAGTTCCGCAAAGCCATGAACGGACCGTCGGTCGAGGGAGTGACGCTTGAGGCTGACGATGTTGACTGGTCCTGCGGCTCTGGTCCTGCGGTAACCGGCCCTGGTCATTCGCTGGTGCTGGTGTTGGCCGGGCGGAAATGGGCCCTCGAAGATCTTTCAGGTCCCGGTCTGTCGCAGCTCGGTGACCAGTTCTGACTGCCGCCGCCCTAGCAGGAAATTGACCCGAAGTCACTACTATGGTGTCAACTAACGCTGATACGTTGACGCGCGAATCACCTGAACAGCGTTAGTGCAGGCGTTACGCCCGGTAAACTATTGACGTTTGATCGGTGCTGAGATCCGTGACAGATCTTGGCTACCGGTCCGGCGGGACCTCCGGGTCGTGATGTATTTCACGACCTGGAGTCCCGAATATCTCTGGCGACTAGCCCTCGCCGACCAGGCCTCGAGTTCGGCCAGCTGACGGTCGCCGATGAACGTCTGCTCCGGTCAGCTCCGCGATCGGCGACGGGTGGTACTCACCACAAATAGCCCAGCGCCAATCAGCAGGGTGGCCCAAAGCACCATGCGTCGGATGTAGTCGCCGGTAAACAACCGAGCTGACGTCCGTCGACTTGGTGATGCCGAGTTGGGCCAACGGCATCGAGTCCACCACTACCGAGCCAACCACCGTCTCCCCCTTGTCGGAGCTGGCGCTGGCGCTGTTGGCAACTGTGCCGTCGAGATCGGCGTCGACCTCCGCTGCGATCGTCACCGACGTCTCTTGGCCCACACCCGGCGAATTGGGCCTACGTGGTAGAAGTACCCACGCTACGCCGCCGGTCTACGGTGTTCATCTTTTGGCGACGGTTGCGCTGCCGTCGATCGTCAGTGCCCGAGAGCACCAGCCATCGGGTCGCTAGAAACGGCCGCCGTCGACCATGAAGTTCTGGGCGGTGCAGGCGGCTCCGTCATCAGCGGCGAGGAACAGCACCATCTGGGCGAACTCGCGGGGGTAGATGCGGCGCTTGATGGCCTGGTCGTTGAGGGTGCCGGCTTCGCCCTCGGGGCTCCACCACTTTGTCAGCTGGCGCTCGGTGGCGACCCAGCCGGGAAGCACGGTGTTGACCCGTACGCCGTCGGGGCCGAAGGTGCGGGCCAGGGTGCGGGTGATGCCTTCAACTCCGGACTTGGCGATGGCATAGCCGGGGAAGAAGTCTTCCTGCATCATGTAGCTCGACGAGCCGACGTTCACAATGGAACCCCGACCTCGTTCGATCATCGCTGGCGCCACCGCCTGAATGGTGAAGAAGTAGTGGCGCAGGTTGGTGTTGAGTCGGTCGTCCCAGTAGTCGGCGGTCATCTCCTGCCAGGTGTGGCGGTCGTCGCTGGCCGCGTTGTTCACCAGTACCTCGAAGGCGCCGACCTCGGAGGCCAGTTCGGTGATTGCCGCCTGGGTCGCTTCGATGTCAGTGAGGTCCACCACCCGGTGGACCGGGGTGTGGGCCGTGCCCGCGGCGGCGCAGTGCTCGGTGACTCCGATCGCCTTGTCGGCCTGAATGTCGAGGAAGGCCACTTTCGAGCCCTGTTTGGCGAACTCTTCGACCAGGCCCGCTCCAATACCGTCGGCCCCGCCGGTTACCAGTACCGGCCGATCCACCAGCGACGGGTAGCTGGCGTATTCGGTGTCGGGCGCTGCGGTCGGGTCAATTCTCTGCTCGCTCATCCGCAAGAGGCTAGTGGTGTGGCTGGGCCCCTTGGCTACTGCTTGGACATTT
>CALAML010000095.1 GCA_937925845.1 uncultured Acidimicrobiales bacterium
CCTCGGCGAGGGATTCCAAGCTCATCCAGATGACGGAAGACGGTGCTCCGGTCGATTTCGAGACGGCCCGCGATCTCGTCGATTTGGACGCCCTCGACGTACAGGGCCCTCAAGTTCTCCCTCTTCTCGAGCGACATCGACTCAGTCCGTCGCAGTGAAGCGGCTTGCCGAATTCGCAGTTGTGCGCGGTTGCTAGGCCTCGAAAGCAGATTCAGATCTCGACCACAATTCGCGAGTCGTCCCGCTAGGTCGACTTTTTTCAAGATTTGTGACGTCTAGCACCGCAAAATGCGGCTCCAGGCGTCACAGATCTTGCTTTCGAACGTGAGATGGCCCGGACCTTGCGGTCCGGGCCATCTACTTCCCTTGAGGCTGGAGGGGTTTAGCCTCGGGCGAAGGTGATTGAGTAGGGGTGGGTGCGATCTTTCCAGCCCTGTACCGAAATCAGATAGGTGCCGGTGCTTGGCAGCACCACCGACTCTTCGCAGCAGAACGATCCGTCGGCCACGGTGTTGTCGCCGAAGCCGCCCAACCTGGTGATCGTGTACGAGCCGAAGTTGCGGATGCCATCGCCGTCCTCGACCGGGATGACGTCGAGGTCGAGTCGGTCACCGGCGCTGGCCCGAAGCCGATAGGCATCGACCTCACCCGGCTTCGCAAAGCTGGCGTTGATCGACTGACCCCAGGCCACGTCGCGAACGTTGCGGGTCGTGGTCCAGAAGGTGAATGGCACCCGACCGACGTTGTCCTTGTCCCCACGCAACACCAGGTCATAGTTGCCGTTGGCGGGGATCACAATGGTGTCCGGTTCCCGGATGAATCCGCCTTCGACGATCGCATCGGAGAGCGGCTTTCCGGTAGGGACCAACCAGTAGTTGGCTGGATTGAAGTCGGCATCGTCGTCGAAGTCGAGATAGAACCGATCACCACGCTCAGCCTTGAACCGGTAGCGGCGGGTCTCGCCGGGGACGCCGACGTTGGCCACCAGCTGTTTGTTGAAGGCCAGGCGATTACCAAGAGTACGGACGGGCCATACGTCAGCTCAACGGGGAGACCTCCTTACGCCGCGGCCCGCTGCGGAACCCAGTACGGACGCGACCGAACTGGCGGGCTTCCGGAGCCACCTCGCTGGGTATTTTCGCTCACAGCATGCTGGCTGGCCCGGCGACCGGTGATCGTTATCGACGAACGGTGACGCTGTAGTTCGGCGTTGAGCTGCTCACTCCCCGCAGCACCAGGTCGTACTGGCCGTTGGAGGGAATGCGGATGTCGTTCTTGTCGGCGTAGCCGGCGCCCTTGGCCACCGCTTCGCTGAGCGGGCGCCCGACCTTCACCAGCCACCAGCGGCCGCGGAAGTCGATCGTGGCATTGGCGAAATCGACATCGACCATGTTTCCTCCAGCCGCACTGAAGCGCCACCGGTGGGTTTCTCCCGGCACGTTCAGCGAACCACTGACCCTGCGGTTCAGGGCAAGACTCCGAATCGCTACCGGCGACCGATAGGCGGCGAAGGTGAAGTTGGCCGTGGTGGTGGGCTTCGCTGTCAGCACCAGCCGATGGGCGCCGGAGTTCAGGATCTTGATGGGATCGTTGGTGTCGATCAGAGAGCCTTCGCTCTCCAGCTTCGAACCAAACCCGTCATAGAGGGCCCAGGTGCCATCGAAGTTCGGGAACTCGGCACTACCGAAGTTCGACGGGTTGTCGAAGTCCATCGAGAACCAGTCGCCACGGTCGAGGAAAATGAAGTAGGTCTTGGACCGGTTCGGCGCCAGGCTCAAGGTGCCGCTCGCCAGCGTCACCGGCCGGTAGATCGCCTTGCGAACCTCACACGAGCTGCCCAGATCCCGACCGAAACCACCCTCACACGTGTCACGACCAAGGCCACCGTTGTGAAAATCGTTGCCGTTCACGCCACGAAGGCGGTCGTTGCCATTGTTGCCCTGCAACCGGTCGGCTCCATCGCCACCCACGATGTCGTCATTGCCATCGCCACCGAGCAACAGGTCGTTGCCTCCGCCGCCCCCGATGAAGTCGGCGCCACCGGCACCACAGATCAGGTCGTTGCCGGCCAGGCCATAAATCTTGTCGTTGCCACCACGGGCCTGAATCACATCACGACCCGCCGTGCCCCGCAGAACATCGTCTCCGTTGGTGCCGACAATCGTGGCCACCTCTCCGTTGCACCGGAACGTCTGGGCGTCGGCGGCAGGCAGAGTGGGCACGACGGCAGCGGTCATGGCAACGGTTGAGATGGCGGCAAAAGCCCGAAGTTTATGGATCATGGCAGGGTTCCAGTCTTGGCAGCGAACGCCCCGACGCGACATGGCTCGCGACACGAGGCCTCGGTAGCGCTATCGGAGAACACCGCACGGCACTTGAGGAAAAGTTGAGGTGGCGCTTGGTAGCCTGCGGCGCATGAGCCGGATCTTTCACATCGTCGTCGCTGCCGACTGGGACTCAGCCGACGACCCCTACGAGCACCCCTCGCTCGCGGCCGAGGGGTTTATCCACTTCTCCACCGGCGAGCAGATCGTGGCCACCACCGGCCGCTACTACGAAGGTCTCGAGGGCCTGGCACTGATCGAGATCGACGAAACCAAACTCCCCCAGCCGCTGCAGTGGGACCCAGCCCCACCCACCAGCGCCGTTGCCGGGCAACTGTTCCCCCACCTCTACTGCCCCCTACCCAAAGCCGCGGTCACCGCCGTGCACCGCTGGGAGCCAGCTGACCAGCAAGCCTGGACCGGCTAGACGGATCAAGGCTGCTTACTCCCTCGCGATCTACGGCGGGTTGGTGATGTAGCGCCGAGCTGCTTCTTCGAGCGACAGGCCGAGCTGGTCGGCCAGCGACGCCAACCAGGCCAACACATCGCCGAGCTCGTGGAGTTGTTGTTCGGGAGTGCCCTTGCGCACCGCCTGGGCCAACTCGCCCATCTCCTCGCAGAGCCAGGCCACCGTGGACGGCACCCCGCGCTCGCGATCGGCGTCGCCATACAGCTCGCGCATCAACACCTGGAACGAAGCGATCTCAATCGCGTCGCTCGCCTCACTCGCCTCGGCTAACCCTGGCTCGATCGATTCATCATCCACGGCCACAAACTACTGGCCCGGGCCGGCCACCGGTTCAGACCAACAGCTCAGCGATCTGGATGGTGTTGAGGGCCGCACCCTTACGCAGGTTGTCACCCGACACAAACATGGCCAGGCCGTTGTCGCGGGTCTCGTCGACCCGAAGGCGTCCCACCAGGGAGATATCGATACCGGCACTGTTGAGCGGCGTCGGGATGTCGTCGACCTGCACGCCCGGCGCATCGGCCAGAAGGGCCGAGGC
>CALAML010000096.1 GCA_937925845.1 uncultured Acidimicrobiales bacterium
CTGGCCCAACTGGCGGCCCACGGAGTGACTCTTGAATTCGATGCCCTCTGGGCCGGGTACGCGACCCCGGATGATCCAAGCCGGCGGGCGGAGCCGAAGCTGGCCATCGCCATCAACGGAGCCAACCACGGCTCGCCCTATCCTCCCGCCGACCTCGACGAGCTTGTGGGACCAGTGCCCACCGCACCGATGACCCCGTCGAGCCCGACGACTCCGGCTGCGCTCACACCCGCGGCAACAACAGCCGAGACAACTCAACCTGAGACAGCTCCATCCGAGACAACTCGACCCGAGACAACTCGACCCGAGACAACTGCTTCACCCCAACCGACCGCCACCGCGGTACCGACCCAAACACCAACCGCTCCACACGATGGGAATCACGACATGGCCTCCACCTCAACCAACGGCAATCACCGCGCCGCTCCCGCCCCGGTATCGGCCCCTGCGACCCCCGCGGCATGGGCGCCGGCGCCAACCGCGACAGCTGGGGTCGCCGATGCCCAGCACCGCATCATGGCGAGCGTCACCGCAGCTCACGGTGAATACCTTCGGACCACGGCCGCAGCACACAGCGCGTTCCTGGCCGCGGCACAACAGAGCATCGCATTGTTGGTGCAACTCGGTGGTAGCCCAAACGGAGCCGATGCCGGGGCGCTATTTCCACCCGCGCTTCCCCCGATCGCACCTGTTGCGCCCATCACGCCCATCACACCGATGGCCCCGGCACCGGCGCCCGCTCCTGCGCCGGCCCCCGCTCCTGCTGTGGTAGCTGCACCCGCCCCGGCTCCTGCGCCGGCCCCGGTTGCTGCGTCCGCTCCGGCTCCGGTTGCTGCACCCGCCCCGGCACCCGCTCCGGCTCCGGTTGCTGCACCCGCTCCGGCTCCGGTTGCCGCTCCGGCTCCTACGCTGAGTCCGGCCCCGGCCCCGGCGGCTGCTCCGGCCACAACCTCGGCCACCATGGGCACCGATGAGCTCACCGGGTTGCTGTTGTCGGTGGTCGCCGACCTCACTGGCTATCCCTCCGAGATGCTCACCATGGAGATGGAGCTCGAAGGCGATCTCGGCATCGACTCGATCAAGCGGGTCGAGATCCTCAGCGCCATGCAGGACGAGGTTCCCGAACTGCCCGAGTTCGACACTTCGGTGATGGCTGAACTGGTCAGCATGGGCCAGATCGTGGACTACATGCTCAGCCAGGTCAACGGCGGTGTTGCCGCCCCTTTGACCTGAGGCTGGTCGACTCCGCCCGTGCCGCCGCGGAGTCGCCGCCAGCCAGTCCCCTCAACCGATACCTCACCCAAACCCGGCCGGCGCCATCGCCAGGAACACCCCTGCCCGGGCTGAACTCCAGCCGGGTGCTGATTACCGACGACGGTGGTGGTGTGGCCCAATCCCTCGCCGATGTGCTTGTGGCTGAGGGCGTCCACGCATCGGTGATGGGCGACGCCATTGCTCTGGACCACCTCCCGGAGTCGGATGTGGTTTCGCTTGTCTGCCTCGACGGACTGAGACCGACAGCGACGATCGACGACGCGGTCGAGATCAACCACCGGGTTTTTCGAACGGCTCGAGCCCTGGCCCGCTCGTCAGCGACCGTCAACGCAATGGTTACCGTGTCGAACCTCGGTGGCACCTTCGGCGTCGACGGGGGAGGCGAACCGGAACTGGGCTGGAGCGGCGGCATCACCGGGTTGACCCGCACTGCGGCGCTCGAATGGCCCGCCACCACGGTACGAGCCATCGACATCGAACACGCGGGCCAGCCAGCCGAGGCCCTCGCTCGCTTGATCGCCAATGAACTGGCTGTCGGGGGGAGCGAACCCGAAGTCGGCCTGAAGGTCGACGGAAGTCGGGTGACACTGACCACGGTTGAAACGCCGGTGACCGCAGGCTCGACGCCGTTGGGGGCCCCCGACGTGGTGGTGGTCTCCGGTGGAGGGCGAGGGGTCACGGCCACCACCATGATCGAGCTGGCCCGCTCTAGCGGCGCCACGTTTGTTCTGCTGGGCCGCTCGGTGCCCACCGAAGAACCACCGAACTGCATCGGCGTTGAGAATGGGGCGGCACTGAAGCAGGTGCTCCTAACCGATGCCCAAGCCAAGCGCACGCCCATTACTCCTAAAGAACTGTCGACCCGAGCCAGCCAGGTGGAAGCGGGACGCGAGATTCGGGCGACGATCGCCGCCATCAAAGAGGCGGGCGGCCGCGCTCACTACCGGGCTGTCGACATCACCGACCGCGCCGCGGTCGCCTCGGCCTTTGCTGCGATCCGTCGGGAAATCGGACCGATCACCGGTGTGGTACACGGGGCTGGAGTACTCGCCGACAAGCTGATCGCCGACCAAACCGACGACGCCTTCCACCGGGTCTTCAGCACCAAAGTTGACGGGCTCCGAGCCCTTCTCGAGGCGACCGATGCCGACCAACTCAAAGTGCTTTGCCTATTTTCGTCGGTCGCGGCCCGCACCGGAAACCGGGGCCAGGTCGCCTACGCCATGGCCAACGAAGTGCTGAACCAGGTCGCCCGCTGCGAACAGGCCCGCCGCGGCGGCTCGTGTGTGGTGAAGGCGCTGGGCTGGGGCCCCTGGGACGGCGGCATGGTTACCCCGGCGCTCAAGAAACACTTCGAAGAGATGGGCACCTCGCTGATCGCCCCAGCCGCTGGTGCCCAGGCGCTGGTGGCCGAACTGGCGAGTCCATCGCGTGATCAGGTGGACATTGTTCTTGGGGGAGGCGTCCTAGGTGGCGGCGTTCTTGGGGGAGGCGTCCTGGGCGGCGGCGGTCACCGGGAGGGTGTGGTCGAGCGGTGATGCCACCTCCCACACCCCCGACAGCCAGCGCACCGATCGCCATCGTTGGTCGGGCCTGTGAGCTCCCGGGTGCTTCCACACCAGGGGAGTTGTGGCAGGCGGTGGTCGAAGGACGCGACCTGATCACCCAGGTGCCATCGAACCGGTGGGGGATCGCGCCCGAACACATCCTCTGCCAGAACCCGCACGACAGCGTCGACCGAACCTGGTCCGACCGGGGTGGGTACGTGACCGGGTTCGCCGACCGGTTTGACCCGACCGGCTTCGCGGTGGCGGCCGAGACCATCGTTGGTCTCGACCCGGTCACCCTTTGGACGCTGCACACCGCCCGCGAAGCGCTCCGCGACGCCGGATGGGACACGGACAGGGGACAAACGGCGCGAACGGGCGCCGTCTTCGGCAACCTGTCGTTCCCGTCGGCGTCGATGGCGGCCTTCACCGAGCGCGCCACCCTTCGGTCGGTGCCGGGCTACGGCGAGGACGAGCTTTCGGATGCTGCGTTGGCGCATGCCGGGATCGAGCCCACCGACCCCCGGAACCGGTTCAACTCGGGGTTCCCGGCGCTCCTGTTAGAACGAGCCCTCGGCCTCGACCAGGGAGCACTGGCCCTGGATGCCGCCTGCGCCAGCAGCCTCTACGCCATCAAGTTGGCTTGTGATCGACTCGCTGACGGCGAGGCCGACCTGATGCTGGCCGGCGCCGTCAACTGTGCCGACGATCTCTGTATTCACCTCGGTTTCGCGGCGCTGACCGCCCTCAGTCGTACCGGCCGCTCCCGACCGTTTCACGCCGAAGCCGACGGTCTGGTGCCAGCTGAAGGGTGTGGGTTTGTCGCCCTGCGGCGCCTGGACGACGCGGTGGCCGATGGGGACCACATCCACGGCATCATCGAAGGCATCGGCCTCTCGAACGACGGTCGCGGTCGCGGCTTTCTGGTGCCATCGGCCGCCGGCCAGGCCCGGGCCATGACCGCCGCACTCGATGCCGCAGGCGTGCACCCGAGTGAGATATCGCTGCTCGAATGTCACGCCACCGGCACCACCGTGGGCGATGCCACCGAGATCGCCTCCTCGGCCGAGGTCTACCACGCCTGCACCGACCTGCCGATCGGCTCGCTCAAGTCCAACACCGGCCATCTGATTACTGCCGCCGGGGTTGCGGGGTTGATCAAAGTGACCGAAGCCATGGCCCATCAGGTCCGCCCACCGACCAACCACGTTGAGCACCCTCTAGCGGAGCTGGCTGACTCGCCCTTCCGACTGCTGACCGCCCCTGAACCATGGGAACTCAGCGACACCGACCCCGCCGCATTTCGGCGAGCCGGCGTCTCCGCCTTCGGTTTCGGGGGCAACAACGCCCACCTGATCGTGTCAGAGCCAGCGGCCGCGGCGGCGCTGCTCAAGGCCCCGCCCGGAAAAACGTCGGCCGGGATCGGTAACAGCGTTGGCCGCCCTAGCCGTTCAGAAAAGCGAGCGCCGCTGGCCATCGTGGGCATCGGCGTGCTCGCCGCATCGGCGACCGATCGCCAGGAGTTCACCTCGGCGATGGTGGACAACGCCCCCGCACTCAACGCTCAGGGTTCGGGTTCGATCGAGTCGGTGGCTCTGGATCTGGTGAGCCAGAAGTTTCCGCCCAAGGATCTCGACAAGACGCTGCCCCAGCAGCTGGCGATGTTGGCGGTAGCCGACGAGGCCATTTCGGATTGCCGCCCGGCACCCACCGAACGCACCGGGGTGTACGTCGGCATGGGCACCGACCCGGAAGCGGCACGGTTTGGTATCCGGTGGCGGCTGGCCACCCGAGCCGCGGCGTGGGGTGCGGATGCCGACTGGCTCGATGCCGCCCGCGACAGCGTGGGCCCACCACTTGATGCTCCGGCGGTGTTGGGCACCATGCCCAACATCGTGGCCAACCGACTCAACAGCCAGCACGATCTGGCCGGGCCCAGCTTCGCCGTGAGTTCCGAAGAGCACAGCGGGCTGGATGCCCTCGCCATCGCCCGGCGGGCTCTGCAGGCCGGCGAGATCGACGCCGCCCTGGTCGGTGCGGTCGACTTCTGTTGCCAGCCGGTGCATCAGGCCGCTGCCGAAGCGGTTCTTGAACACGACCGCCAGGTGCCGGGCGATGCCGCCGTGGCCCTGGTGCTCAAGCGCCTTGATGACGCCCAGCGCGATGGTGACCGGCTGTATGCGATCTTGCCCGCCGACCTCGAACGGCCAATCGAAGAGCCGGTTGGTGACCTTCGGCTCGGTCTCGGCCGCGGGGTCCGCGGCATCACCCACCTCTTTGGCCACGCCCACGCCGCATCCGGGCTGCTTCACGTCGCCGCGGCCGCGAACCTCCTGCATCACCGGGTCGAGCTCGGCGGAACACCATTGCTGGCATCCAACCCGGCTTCCGGGCCTGGCCTCGGCGACCACTGCGGGCCCCGATCGGCGACGGTCACTGTTGAGGCGATGGAAGGGATCACCCCCCGGTCGGTCCTTCTCGCTGAAGCTAATGGTCACCAGGCTCCAGTACGCGCCGCCGTCGACGGTTCCTCTTCGCCCATCACGCCTACCGAGTCCACGTCTGCCGAGTCCACACCTACTAGGTCCCCGGCGCCCCGGTGCTTTGTTTTCGCCGCGGCCTCGCCGAAACTTCTGGTGGACCAACTGGCGCCGGTTGAGCAACTCGGCCGAACCGCGATCGATCAGCCGACCCCGTCGGCCACGGCGGGGCCGGTGCGCCTCGCCATCGTCGCCGCCAGCGACGAACAATTGCGTCACCGCTGTGAGCGGGCCCGACACCACATCGAGACCGGCGCACCCAGCGGCCCCGGAGCGCATTACCAGCCCCGACCTATCGCCGGTGGTGTGGCCTTTGTGTTCACCGCCGCCGGCGCCGCCTACCACGGGATGGGGGCCGAGCTGCTGCGAGCCATGCCCGAGCTGATCGACGACGTGAGCGCCACCTTCCCGCTGGGCGACACCGCCGGCTGGATCTACCGGGACCCAACCGTACAGCCGAACACCGACGACTTCCTGTGGGGAACCTCGCTGCTCACCGCGGCCCACGCCCACCTCACCCAGCAACTGTTGGGGCTGAAACCCAACGCCGCGATCGGCTACTCCTCCGGCGAATCCAACAGCCTGTTTTGTCTCGGCGCATGGAGCGATCGCGACGCCATGCGGGCCGAGATCGCGGCCAGCGGGATGATGGGCCATGAGCTTGGTGGCGAGTTTGCCGCCATCGCCAGGGCCTGGGGTGAACCAACTGCGGCCTGGGCCCAATGGAACGTGCTGGCCCCGATCGCCAACGTGGCTCAGGCCATCGCCTCCGAGCCACGTGTGCACCTCGCCATCATCAACACCGCAAACGACGCCATCATCGCCGGTGATCCCGTTGGCTGTGACCGGGTGGTCCGCCGGCTGGGCCCGACGCGATGTCGGCGGGTCCACTACAACCTGGCCTGCCACGTGCCCGAGGTGGCCCAGGCCTTCCATCAAGCCTGGGTCGACGTCCACACCCGCAACGTCACGCCTGTACCCGGAGTGCGGTTCTACTCGAACGGCATCAACGCCAGCTACGAACCGAGCCCGGCTCGATGTGCCGAAGTGATCACCGCCCAGGCCGAAACCACCCTCGACTTTCCGGCCACGATCGAGGCGGCCTATGCCGACGGCATCCGTATCTTTATCGAGCACGGCCCGGCCGGGGCTTGCACCAATTTCATCTCCGAGACCCTTCGCGGTCGCGAGTTCCTAGCGGTGGCTCTCGACCGACGCGACCACAACCTCGAACAGCTCTTTGAGGTGGCCGCAGCACTGACGGCTGCGGGTGTGCCGGTAGCCCACGAAGCCCTCACCGAACGGCTCTCGACTGTCGAGCCTCCGAGAGCCGCCCCGGCGGCCACCGTTCGCCACTTCACAGCCCACCCCGACGCGGTTCACCTCCCACCCCGACCCGGCAAGATCGAAAGCACCATCACCATGACCCCCCAACCTCCGGCGCCCGACTTCCACGACGAAGCTCGGCCGGCCCAACAGATGGCGCCAGCCCCACGGCTGCCGGCCCTGGCCACTCTCGGCGGGGTCACCGATCAGTTCGGTTCGCCAGTGCCTAGGGGCGCCGCCGAGCCTGATCCGATAGCGACGGTCGCTCACCCCACGCCCACCCTTAGCCTGTCGAGCGTCAACGCCGACCCGGTGGTGGCACACCACCCCATCCAAGGTCTGATCGCACAGATCGAGGCCCAAGTGAGCGAGGTGGCTGCCATCCACGGCGCGTTTCTTCACCAGCGGGCAACAACCCATACGTCGTTCCTCGCCGCGGCCCACGGAAGTGCGACCGTGCCGACCACCCAACCGGCACCGCCGATCCCGAACGGCGAGGCCACCGACCGATCCACTCGGATCGCGAATTGGACCGAGCCGTCGGCACCCAACCCGACCACTCCGGTCACGCCGACCGACTCGGAGATTCGCCTCCCCAAATGGGACAAAGCCGAGCTTGAGATCCACTCGTCCGGCCGCATTGCCGACCTCTTCGGCGAGCGGTTCGCAGCCCAAGCATCGCGGCGAGTGCAGTGTCGAATGCCCGAACCCCCGCTGCTGTTGGCCGACCGGGTGATGGACATCGACGCCACCATCGGCGAACTCGGCACCGGCACCATCTGGACCGAAACCGATGTGATCGAAGGGGCCTGGTACCTGAACGACGGGTTCATGCCCGCAGGGTTCATGATCGAATCCGGCCAGGCCGACCTGATGCTGATCAGCTACATGGGTATCGATCTGATCACCAGCGAAGACCGGGCCTACCGCCTGCTGGGGTGCACCCTCACCTACCACGGCGATCTGCCCTCGCCCGGCGAAACCCTGGCCTACGAGATCCGCATAACCGGTCACGCCCGCCACGGCGACGTGCGGCTCTTCTTCTTCGAATACGACTGCACGGTCGACGGCCAACCCCGACTCACCGTACGAGGCGGCCAGGCTGGCTTCTTCAACCCGGCGGAACTGGCCGACGCCCTCGGCGTGCTCTGGACCCCCGAAGAAGCGGCCGGCGAGCTGGACCCCGATGCCCGGGTCGACCCACCGGCGGTAGCCATCACGAAGTCGGCGTTCACAACCGAGGAGGTCACCGCCTTCAGTGAAGGCCGAATCGTCGACTGCTTCGGTGCCGACTTTGCCTGGACCCAAACCCACACCCGCACGCCGAAGATCCAGGGGCAGGACCAGCTCTTCATCGACGAAGTCAGCCACTTCGACCCGGCCGGCGGCCCGTGGGGCCGGGGCTTCATGCGCTGCGAAACGGCGATCTCGCCCGACGCCTGGTTCTTCGACGGCCACTTCAAGAACGACCCGTGCATGCCGGGCAACTTCATGGTGGAGGCCTGTATCGAAGCGATGTCGTTCTACCTGGCGGCGATGGGCTTCACCCTCAAACGCGACGGATGGCGCTTCCAGCCACTGACCGAGCGAGCCTTCGAACTCAAGTGTCGAGGTGAGATCAACCCCCGGACCCAACAGGTGGCCTACGAACTTCACGTGCGGGAGATTTGGGCCGGACCCCACCCCACGATCATCTGCGACGTGCTCGGCTTCGTCGATGGCAAAGCGGCCTTCCACGCCCACGAGATTGGCGTGGAACTGGTGCCGAGCTGGCCTCTCACCTCGATGCCGGAACTCACCGTCGGCGCCGATGAATCGGTGGCGGTGGCCACCGATGGCTCCGGCTTTCCCTTCGACTGGAAAGCGATGCTGTCGTGCGCGTGGGGCCGCCCCAGCGAGGCCTTTGGGTCGATGTACGAGGTGTTCGACGGGGTGCGACGCTCACCACGACTGCCCGGCCCGCCCTACCACTTCATCAGCCGCATCACCGAGATCGACGGCGAACTGGGCGAGTGTCGGGCCGGGATGGAGATCGTCTGTGAGTACGACATCCCAACCGACGCCTGGTACTTCGATGAGAACGGTGCCGAGACCATGCCCTTCGCCGTGTTGCTCGAAGCGGCCCTCCAGCCCTGTGGTTGGGTGGCTTCGGCGATCGGGTCGGCATCCGGTGGCGACGCCGATCTCCTGTTCCGCAACCTGGATGGCACCGGCACCCAAACCGCCGAGCTCACCCGCACCGCCGGAGTTCTGACCACCAAGGTGAAGATCACCGGGGTGTCGCGAGCGGCCGGCATGGTGATCGAAACCTTCGAGGTCCAGTGCTTCCTTGGCGAC
>CALAML010000097.1 GCA_937925845.1 uncultured Acidimicrobiales bacterium
GATCATCACCAGCGCCATCTGCACCGCTACGAGGCTTTCGCTACCGGTGAAGGCCAGTCGGGCTTCCACGGCGATGCCGGTGTAATGCGACATATCGGCGTCGCTGACCGGTCCGAGCGGTTGACCATCTTCGCCGAGCGCTGCGGTGTACAGGCTCGGGTCGGTCGGCCAGGTGGCCGGATCGTCCGGATCACAGCCGCAGGTGGCGAAGTCCGGAACCACGGGGTCACCCGCAACGGTGGCCTCGTTGGCGTACGGACCTGGCACGGCGGTGCCGGAGGCGGTACAGGTAACCATTTCTCCTGGAAGAAGGAGAGCGATAACGCCGGTGCCGTCCCCACAATCCACCGCTTCACCCTGGCTGTCCGCAACCGTTGCGTTGGCGATGGCCGAGGCTCCGGTGTTGGTTACCACGTAGGTCCAGGTGACGGTTTCGCCTTGGGTGATGGACTCACCGGGGCCCTCGTCTGACTGGACACCGTTGGTGTCCTTCTCGATGTCGATGCCCGCGGCCGGCGTCACACCGGTGTAGTGCGACGGGTCTTCATCGGACACATCCGACAGCGGTTCGCCATCGTCGCCGATGGCAAGGTGGTAGTCGTCAGCGTTGGTGGGCCAGGTGGCCGGATCGTCCGGGTCGCAGCCACAGGTACCGAAGTCCGGAATGACCGGGCTGCCGGAAACACTCGAGTTGTTGGCATACGGTCCGGGGGTGGCGGTGCCGGTTCCCTGACAGGTCACGGCGTCGCCGGGAAGCATCATCGGAATGATGTTGGTGGCGTCGTTGGCAAAGTCGTCGTCTCCGTCAACATCGCAGTACACGGTGACACCCTGATCGTCAGAGACGGTCGAGTTGGCCAGGGCCGTGGTGCCGGTGTTGGTCACCACGTAGGTCCAGGTGACGGCGCTACCGGCGGCGATGTCTTCGCCGGGTGCCTCGTCGCTCTGAACACCGTTGGTGTCCTTCTCGATATCGATGGCCGCGACCGGCGCCACACCGGTGTAGTGCGACGGGTCCTCGTCGGTCACGTCGGCCAGGGGGAGGCCGTCGTCGCCGATAGCCGGCTGGTAGTCGGCCGGATCGGTCGGCCAGGTGGCCGGATCGTCGGGGTCACAGCCACAAAGGCCGAAGTCCGGGGTTACCGGGCTACCCGACACGGTCGAGTTGTTGGCATACGGACCAGGGGCGGCGGTGCCGGTTCCCTGACAGGTAACCGAATCGCCAACCGCCAGGAACGCAATGGTGTCGGTGCCGTCGAAGACACCGTCGCCATCGACGTCACAGTCGACGGTCACACCCTGATCATCGGCCACCGTCGCATTGGCGAGAGCGGTCGAGCCGGTGTTGGTCACCACGTAGGTCCAGGTGACGGTCGAGCCGTTCACCAGTTCCTCACCCGGAGCCTCATCGGAGTCGGCACCGTTGGTGTCCTTCTCGATATCGATGGCCGCACCCGGCTTGGGTACACCGGTGTAGTGCGACGCGTCTTCATCGGTGACCGGAGCGACGGGGTTGCCATCGGCATCGGTCAGGTCGACAAAATCGGCCGGGTCGGTCGGCCACGAGGCCGGGTCTTCCGGGTCGCAACCACAGGTATCGAAGTCGGGAACCACGGGGCTACCCGACACGGTCGAGTTGTTGGCATACGGGCCAGGGGCGGCGGTGCCGGTTCCCTGACAGGTAACCGACTCGCCAACCGCGAGGAACGGAATGGTGTCGGTGCCATCGAAGGCGTCGTCGCCATCGATGTCGCAGTCCACCACCACACCCTGGTCATCGGAGACCAGCGCGTTGGCCAAGGCCGTGGTGCCGGTGTTGGTCACCACGTAGGTCCAGGTGACGGTCGAGCCGTTCACCAGTTCCTCACCCGGAGCCTCATCGGACTGGACACCGTTGGTGTCCTTCTCGATGTCGACGCCCGGCTCAACTGCGTTGTAGTGGCTGTCGTCGGCATCGTCGGCGGTGATTGGCTCACCGGTTACCGGGTCGACATACGGGGCGTAGTCGTCGGCCGAGGTGGGCCAGGTGGTGGGATCATCCGGATCACACACACAGCTTGCGGTGGGCAGGCTGGTGGGCCCGGACACCGTCGCGGTGTTTGCGTAGTTGCCGGGCGAAGCCACACCGGTTGCGGTGCAGACTACGGTTTCGCCGGGCAGGAAGATGTCGATGATGGCGTCGCCACCAGCATCGGCCAGCGACGGTTCACAAACCACGGTCAGCGCCGGGTCGGAATCGGCCACGGTGGCCGGGGTGATGGGAAGGGTGCCGGTGTTGGTCACCTCATAGGTCCAGGTGACCGTCGAGCCGACGGCAACGGTCGGTCCGAAGCCGGTATCGGCCTGGTCGCCGTTGGTGTCCTTCTCAATGTCGACACCCGGCTCGGCCGGAATGCCCCAGTAGTGCGAGGGGTCCTCATCGGAAAGTTCCGCCGGGAAGACCGATGCTCCGGTTACCGGGTCGACCGGAGCGCCATAGTCGGCGGGGTCGGTCGGCCAGGTGCTCGGGTCTTCAAGATCGATCGCCGGGTCCAATGGCCAGGTCGATTCGTCGTCGGGGTCGAAGTTCGGATCGTCCGGCCAGGTCGACGAATCGTCCGGGTCGATCGACGGATCGACTGCGGTCGGCACCACCGGCGTGCCGGTGATGCTCGAATCGTTTGAGTACTGGCCGGCGACAGCGGTGCCGGTGGCCTCACAGGTGATCTGGGCATTGGGCAAGAGAACCGGAATGACGTTGGTGCCGTCAAGCGCGCCGTCACCGTCGATGTCGCAGTCGACCGTGACCGCGGGGTCGGAGTCCGCCACCGTGGCGTTGATCAGGGCCACGTCGCCGTTGGTGACCACGTAGGTCCAGGTGACGTCACCGCCGACCGGGATGCCGGGGCCAACGTTCGAGCCGGCCGGGGCGGCCGAGTCGAGTACGCCGTTGACGTCGTTGGTGTCTTCACCGGGGTCGAGGACGCCGTTGCCGTTTTCATCTTCGTCAATGTTGTCGGCCTGGACGCCGTTGGTGTCCTTTTCGATGTCCACCTCAGGTTCACAGAACCCGACAAAAGCAACCACATCGTTGGAGCGCACCGGAAGGAGGATGCCGTCGGTGCGGCCACCAAAGTTGTTGGTGTAGTAGTCGCCACAGGTGTTGTCGATAGTGGCGATGTCGAGGGTGATGGTGCGGGTCTCGGAGAAATCAAGCGTTCCGAGATCGGCATATACGGCGGTGACGTCCGCCGCCGATCCGGGGCAGTCTGCGGTGGCACCGAACACGGCAACGCCGCCAGCGGGCGCATCGCACCAAGTGTTGGCGGCTTCAGAGACCTCCGGGTCACGGGAGATCGACGTCGCCGCATCAGCCGAGTACAGGAACGTCGTTCCGGCACCGCTCGCCGCAAGGAACTCGATGCTGCCGGTGAAGGCCGATGGCGGGGTGCGGCCATTGCCGGTGAGGGTGGCCGACGGCAGCTCGGTGGCATCGGCGTTGTGGGGTAATACATCGATGATCCGGTAGTTATCCAGATCGGCGAAACCCTCGTTCTCGACGTCAAGGCTAAAGCGGATGTTGCCATCGGCGGGAATGATCGAACAGTCGTGGGCCTCGTTGCCCGGAAGCGTCCCGACCGTTGGGAACGTCGTGCATGGGCCGATATGGCCGTCGATCAACTTCACGATCCCCGACTCATCGAAGATGTCGGGCGTGAACGACCTCGCGGTTGCATTTGCCCGGTCCTTGGCCAAACCGGAGAGCGCGTCGTTGCCGTCGAGTCGGGCCCTGTTGGTGTAGGTCGCGTTCGGGGTGGCGTCGCCAAGCTCGACTTGGTAGCGAAGGGTGTCTTTCCAGCCACCGACTTGGGTGCCGAAGTCACAGGTGATTACCTGACCCGACACCGAGCAAAGCGGAGTCGCCAACGGCGTTCCATCGACAGTGTTGCCCAGAAGCGCGCTGGTGTTGGTCGTTGTCGTTGGCAATTGGGTGAAGCCGACGAAGGAATACTGCGCCGGTAGAACGTCGACCAACCTGATGTCGGAGATGGTGTCGAGACTTGAGCCGACCACTGCTGGTCGCAGCTCGAACTCGATGATGTCACCGTTCACGTTGACATCGTTCACACCGGCGAGGTTGCTCTTGCCGATGGCTAATGCTGCTTCGACGATGGTGACCTTATCGGCGTGGACCAGTCGGGGGTAGATGCCGTTGTACGTTGGTGCACTGGGGCCGACAAGCTCATAGGCGTTGGTGCCGCCACCACCGAAGTCATGAGGGTTGTCACCGAGGATGGTGTTGCTGTTGCCGTCGTCCTCGAAGGGCAGGTTGCACCAGCCGTTCTCAATCACGGTGTTGTAGTCGACACCATCGGCCACAAAGGTGTTGTTGCGGAAGATGCCGTTGGTGTTGTTGGTGCAGCTCGGGGTGCCGGGGTTGGCCATGGTCTCCGGATCCCAGATCACCACCTCTTCGGGGGTGTGGGGCAGTGGTGAGGGCGTGTAGGCCCGCGAGGCGTATGCGAACAACTCCTGGTCTGCCTGGTTGCTCAGTGGATCGGACTTCACCTTTACCTGCAGGTTTAGGTTGATCGCCGTTCCCCAGGTTTCGTTCCCAAAGGGTTGCAGCGCGTTGCCCACCCAGGCCATGGGGCCAGTGACACGGAGACGAACATGGCTGATGTCCTCATACACACCGTCGCTAGGCGTGGCGCTATCGAACACCGACAGATCACCGGCCGAATCGACCCAACCGCGGCCGTCGACGTCGGCGTTGTTGCAGGTCACCTCGTGGATTCCGGTGTCCTGGTCGGGGACGTTGAGACCAGCGGCGAACTCCACCACATAAGGAATGTCCACCAGGGTGGTCTCCACCGCGTGAGTCGAGCTGGGAACATGGCGGGCAAAGTTGGGATGGGAGCCGATGTGCACCTGCGCCAGCGGCCCGGTATTCGGGGACTCCTGAGTCGTGCGATCGTGGGGTTGATTCACGTACCTGTATGAATCGCTCAGAGCCTCGAGGTGGTTGACATCGAAGACCGCCGGCAGTTCCATGATCGATTGGTGGGTGTTGTCAATGGCAACACAAAGAGCGGAGGCGTCGTAGTAGAACGGAGAATCAGGGCGAGTCTGAATGTGGTCGAGCTCAGCGTGGATCACCAGTTCGTTCCCGCGGGGGGTGAGCTGTGATGTCGGCGCGTCGCGGCCGTTGCCATGGCCCCACAGAACGGAATCGCTGGTGTTGTTCTCGATGAGTGCACCCAGACCTCCCCGCACCGTGTAGCGGGAGTCGACAGCGCGGTAGTCGCGGCCATCGGGAAACTCTCTGGAAAGCTCCTGGTAGGGGCCGGAGGTGTACTGCACGGTGTGGGAAAAGGAACGACCGGGGCTGCCACTGGTCGGAACTGCGGTTGCGTTCCAGTAGGCGAAGTTGTTGACCACGCCGGCTTCGTCGAAGGAAGTGGGTGCACTACCCCACACCTGGATGGGGGTGAGGTCGGTGGGAGCGGTCACCGGGGCGGTGGTGCCGGAGATGCCGTTGTTGATGTCGATCGAGAACGGTGGGGTGGGAAAATCGGATTCGGGGACAAAGAAGGCGATCTGGCCGGCCATGAGGGTGCTGGTGTTTCCCGAGCCGTCGCCGTTTGCCGGAGGCAGCATGCTGGTGTCGTGACCACTGATCACGATCTCGACTACCGGGTAGCCGTTAGCGGCGGTGGCGACGGGGTCGAGGGTGCAGGTCCAGGTGCCAGGGGAGCCGGTGGGAAAGGCATCGATGCCGTCGTAGACGCCGCACTCGGTGCGGGGTGCGCCGTTGACCGAACTCACCAGAAGGCCGGTGGCCAGCTTGGCGCTGGGTGGCATCTGGTAGGCGTGGTCATAGATGATGATGTCCTGGCTGTCATCCATCTTTTCGGCGCCGACGATACCGCCGACCGGCTGGAGACGAAGTGGGTACACCCAAATGCGACCGATCTCGCCGGTGGCGGGGTCGGTCACCCCATGAATTTCTTCAGAGGGTTGCTGGCCGATGAGGGTCGGTGGATTGCCGGCAAGGACGTCCTCGCCCTTGATCCAGTCGGCCTTCGGGCGGGCCGAGGCGAACGTCTCGACAATGTTTGAGCCGACCGGGGCAGATTCTCCGGTCTCGATAAACGCCTGGAGTTGGAGCGAGGTGCCATCGAATTGTGAACCGGCGGAGGCCTGGGGACGGATCACACCGTTGGAACCCTCGTGTTCCACGTCGAGCACACAAACCAGGTCACGACCGGAGTTGCCCGCGATGGTGGAACTGCCGTCGTCGACACAACCAGTTGGGCCGCCGAAGCTCGTGGCCGGATCTTCAATCCAGAACATGCCCTCGGGCAACGTCGCGGTAAGGGTCACGGCGGTGCCGTCGATCTCGTTGACGTTCCAGTCGATGCGGTAGCCGATGATGTCATTGGCCAGAACAACGTTGTTGTTCTGGTTGTCGTCCTGGCCCGGCGTATGGACGCCGTCGATGTTGGCCGCGAAAGGCGGGTCACCGTTCGGCTGCAATCCGTCGAAGCTCACCCCCAGAACGATCTCATTCTGCTGCGGCCCGGTGGCCTGTGCCGGGCGTTGCACACCCGGTAGCAGCGTTAATAGCAGTGCTACAACAGAGGCCGCTAACGCACTGCGGCGGAAACCCAATCGACCGAAGGTTAAACTCATCGCTAAAACCCATCATCTAAAGACACGCAGGAGTAACTGCGATATGCCCCGATCGGGCTGCGGTGATGGCTTTTGATAAGAACTGGGCTCAAAACCAGCAAATACCCCAATTTTGGGGTATTTCCGTAGTGCTGATTCTGAACGGTTGGTCAGCCTGTACGGGCCGCGCCGCCAGCCCAGCGGATGGCGTTGGCCAGGATCTGTCGGTAGTTGGGGTCGGCGTAGGTTTGGGGGCCATCACCGAACTGCACGTAGGCCACCCGGGTGTTCGGCGTCGAGTTGGTCCACGCCACGAGGTTGCTTCCGTGCGGATGGGTCCAGCCATCGTTGGCGTTGCGGGTACCTCGTATCGCCAGATCGGCGGAGTAGAAGTTCTCCGCGGTGAAGCGGTGCTGGCTGCGTAGCAAAGGCACTACATCGTCTTCGAAAACCGGAAAGAGATACACCTCGTCGGTGATCTCAAAACTGGCATCGAGCCCGGCACAGATCGGGTGGTCGGCGGCAACCACCTCGACCGTGTGGGTGACGTCGTGCCGGTAACCCGAGTCGGGATAGCTAACCCCAGCGAGGTCGGCGGGCTGATAGTGGAACCGCCCTCCAAGCAGCGCCGAGTATTCGGCCCAGGTCGGCCAACCGGCGATGGCGTGATGGAGGAAAACCATTCCAACGTCGCCCCGGTCGACCATGGCCAGGAAAGCCTGCCGGTACTCGGCGGGAGGATCCACGAACCGGGCTGGCGGTTCGGCCCCGGTGAACTCGATGCCCGGCATGTCGTACATGACATAGACGTCAAAGTCGGCCGCTCGATCCGGGCGAACCAGCTCCAGCGCTTCGGGGTGCTCGATGTGGCTCCACGTCACCCCTTCGAGAGCATCGAATACCGCGAAGAATGGTTCAGCCTGAAACGGGTGGCCCTTGGTCACCACCGCCACTCGGATGTCGGCCTCCGCGCCCAGGTTCATGTTCTCGCCCCCGCTTCGGGAATCCGGGCTAAATTGATCGCCCGGTTAGTTTTCTCGACCAACCCTAGAGACGAGGACGGCATACATGAAAGTCGGCATCAACCTTCCAGCTCAGTTTCCGATGGACAGCACCACGATGATGCTGCCGGTCTACGAAGAGATGGGTGCCGACTCCTACTGGGCTCCGGACCATATCCTCGGAGTCTTCCATCCTGAGCTTTGGGCCGACACTCCCCTGTCGGCGCTCGCCGCCGACCCCGATGCGTTCTATGACCCGTTTGTGTACGGCGGCGTGGTGGGCACCATGACCGACAAGCCCTACGGCATCTCGGTAACCGACAGCACCCGGCGTCGGGCCGCTGACCTGGCTCGGGCCGCGCTCACGATGAACGACCTGATTCCTGGTGGGTTCATTCTCGGCATCGGTTCGGGTGAAGCAGAGAGCATCACTCCGTTTGGCTACCCGTTTGAAAAGCCGGTCGGGCTGCTCGAGGAATGTCTGGTGGAGCTTCGTTCCCTCCTCGATGAGGGCACCATGCCTGGCAACCCGGTCGGCCGTATGGGGCTGCCGCTCGAAGCCGAGGGTCGGGGTAAGCCAGAGGTTTGGGTAGCCGGTCACGGGCCCCGAATGATGCGCTTGACCGGGCAGTATGGCGACGGTTGGATTCCGGCCTGGGGTATGTCGCCCGAGGAGTATGGCGAGAAGTACAAAGCGATGGCTGCGGCCGCCGATGCCGCCGGGCGCCAAACGCCTACCGCGTCGATGCTGCCGTTCACCCTCTTCGCCGAAAGCGCGGAGCGGGCCGAGGAGATGTTTGAAGCCGAACCGCTCGGCAAGCTCTTTGGCCTCTTTGCCATGGGAAGCGTGTGGGAGCGCCACGGGTTGGAGCATCCCCTCGGCAACGATTCCAAGGGTTTCATCGACGTGATCATCCATGATCTCGATGCCGACATGCTGCGCGATATCGCCCCGACCATCCCGTGGAAGATGGTGCAGGAGGTGCTCTTTGTTGGCAACGCCGAGGAGTTGGCCACCCAGTTCGAGGACTACGCCAAGAACGGCCTCGAGTACATCGTGATGGCCAACCTCACCGGCGTGGTTGGCGGCATGGATGAAATCATGGCCCGCGGCGCCGACCTCCCCCAGCTCATGGCCACCCTGCGCGAACTCTAGGAACAAGACGCAATCGATGACGGCGCCAACCAGGCCCGAGGCGATCGCGCCTCGGGCCTGGGCCGTTTTGGCGGTGGCATCGGCCACCGTGGTGTTGATCATTCTTGACTCGGGTTTTGTCTCCTTGGCCTTCCCCGAGATCGAAGCGGAGTTCGCCACCACCGATCGTTCGACGCTGTCGTGGGTTTCCTCGGGCTACTTCATTGCCCTGGCCGCGCTGATGTTGGTCGCCGGCGCGCTCGCCGAGCGGTGGGGCGCAAAACGCGTCTTTCTTGGCGGCCTGGTCATCTATGCCATCGGTGCGCTGGCGATGGCCGTGGCCGTGATACCAGCCACCGTGATCGTCGCCAGGCTGATCCAGGGCGCCGGCGCGGCCGCGCTTACTCCGGTATCCCTCGCGCTGGCGCTGCAGGAGTTTCCGGTGAGCCGACGCTCATCGGCGATCGCCGGTTGGGCCGTGATAGGCGGGTCAACAGGAGTTGTGGCCCCAACGGTCGGAGCGATCATCGTGGATCTGGGTGGTTGGCGGGCCCCGTTTGTGCTGCTGGTGGCGCTGTTGGCCGTGGTAGCGGTGGTGGCTACAAAAGTGCTGCCCCAGGATGCGGTGTCGGAGCAGCCTTCCCCGATCGACCTGGTCAGTGTGCCGCTCGCGCTCCTTGCCGTCGGGGGCCCGGCGCTGGCTCTGAGCAAGGTCCGGACATGGGGCGTGGACGATCCACGCATGCTCGGCGCCGTTGTCGTGTCGGCAATTGCCGGACCGTTGCTGATCAGTCGGTCGCGGCGGGCCGCTGGCAGCCTGATCGATCTCGAGCTCTTTCGTCTGCGGACCTACGCCGCAGGGTCGGTGGCGTCGGTGCTCACCCAGGTCGGGTTCTTTGCCTTCTTTTTCACCAGCCCGCTGTTCTTTACCGGTGTGTGGCAGTACTCAGTCTTGACCGCCGGCTTTGCGCTGGCATTGCACCAAGGCACTTCAGCGGTGTCGGGCATTCCCCTTGGCCGCCTGGCGGAACGGTTGGGTGCCGACCGGGTTGTAGGAATCGGCGGCGTTGTGACCGGCCTGTCGTTCTTGTGGATGGTGGTGTTTGTGGGAAACAAGCCAAACTTTGCCGGGGCCATCGTGCCGGCGTTTGTCATCGGTGGGGTCGGAGCCATGGCCAACGGGGCGTTCTCGACATCGCTGGCCCTTCAGGACATACCCGACAGCGCACTGGCTCGGGCCTCGTCCGGCTACTACGTCACCCGCCGTTTGGCCTCGGGCATGGGAGTGGTAGTCGGTGCGGCCCTTCTGGGCGGTGCCGGTCGGGTCGCCGATTCGACTGAGGGGGCGAGCGAAGCGATCGACGCCACCGCGCTTGGTCAGTTCAAGGTGGTCTGGCTCTTTGTTAGTGCCTGCTACGTTCTGTCCGGCCTGGCCGCGCTTGCGAGTCGCGACCCACCCTAAGTACCAGGCAAGTACCTCATGGCGCTTCTAGGGCTGGAAGACGGCTTCGCTCCTGGCCAGCACCGCCCGATAGGCGGCGTCGTCCTCAGCCGCCACAAGGGAATCCACGAACCCGTGGAAGCGTTGGCCGCCGGCTTCGTTGCGGCCGAACATCACGTGGCTTTTGGCTCCGGTCTTGAGCGCCGCCTGGATGCGGCGGCCGGTGTAGTAGTCCTCATCACGCACCACGTGCAGCAGGAAGTCCATCTGTTTTTCAATGCCCTGCTGCTGTTCGTCGGTCGGTTCGAAGGGGGCCAGGAAGTGTTGCGTCGTGACCGAGGTGTCGGGGTCGGCACCGGGGAAGAGCTGCGACAGCATAAATATCGGTCCCCCATCCACATCGAACCGCGCAATGGAGATGTGGGGGAATATGGTCCACACGCCGGAGTTGATCCGCCGCATCGACCACTCGTCTTCGGGCGAGTCGGCCCAGGCCAGGATGCGGTGGTCGGGGGAGGTCACCCGTTGGTGCGGACCCCACGCGTCGTATATGGCCTTGTTGGAGTAGTCGGGTCCGAAGGTGTCCTTGTGCAGAATCGGCAGATGGTAGAAGTCGAGGTAGCCGTCGTAGGCCACCTTCCAGTTGGGCCCCTCCACGCTCTGGCGGCCAACAACGTTGCAGTCGGCGAGCCCAAGGGTGTCGAGCATCGACTCGTACCCACAGAGAAAGTCATCGAGGTGGAGCTCGGCACCCGGCGTGAGGCCACCGAAGATCAGCCCGGCCCGTTCTTCACAGGGCAGCTCGGTGAGGCCGTGGCATGAGGTGTCGATCTCGCCAAACTCGTCGCGATCGAGGATGCCGACCAGCGCCCCCTCGGGGTCGTAGCTCCAGGCATGGTAGGGGCAGGTGAAGCGGCGGGTGTTGCCCGTTCCGGCTTCCATGATCTGGGCGCCGCGGTGGCTGCACGTATTCACAAAAAGCCGAGCCACACCATCGGTGCCCCGGACCATCAGCACTGGAACTCCGGCCACGTCGACGGCACGGTAGTCGCCGGGCTCGCTGAGCTCACCGCTGAAGCCGAGCGTGAGCGGCACCCGCTTGAAGATGCGATCCATCTCGAGGCGCCATCGACCAGGGTCGAAGTAGTTGGTGGCCGGCACCTCGAGTACGGCTTCGGCCTGTGGCACCGTACCGGCGCGGGCGTGGCTGATGGTTCGCCGGGCCAGTTCGACCAGTTGCTCTCGACTCATGACGTTTCCCCCTGGTTGTTTGCCGGCGTCAGTCGTTCGGCCCGACGAGCAGTCTCCTAGCGGTCGGGTGCCGCTTCCGACAAACGGTGGTTGGCCACGAGTGGGCCCCCGACCCAGCCACAAAGCTGTGGGTCGCAGAACCGAAGCTCGCCTTCGATCCACTCCCCCTCATGGGTGAAGATTCCGGACTTGCCGTCATCG
>CALAML010000098.1 GCA_937925845.1 uncultured Acidimicrobiales bacterium
CGGGCGACCACGCCCGGCGGTCGAGCGGTCGGTGTCGGGTCGGATGCGCGCCGTGCCAACCCGGCCCGCCAATACTGGCGCGGCGCCCCCGAAGCTGGGACGATACCTTCGTGAACTTTCCCGCTGAGCTCCCCGCGCCCGACCTGCCGGTAGTCCCGGCCTACGACATATCGTGCGCCATGGCGGCAACGACTCGTCACGACCAGTTGACCAAACCGGCCGGGGCGCTGGGCCAGCTTGAGGATGTCGCAGTTCGCATCGCCGGGATCACCGGTGAGTGTCCGCCAGCGGCGATCGCCAAGCCGGCAGTTCTTGTCTTTGCCGCCGACCATGGTGTGGTCGCTTCGGGCGTCACCCCGTGGCCTCAGGAAGTAACGGCGCTGATGGCTCGCAACATGGTCGAGGGTGGTGCCGCAGTGTCGGTGCTGGCCCGAGACGTCGGTGCCGACCTCCAGGTTTTTGATGTGGGCATGGCCAATGATGTGAGCGACCTCGACGGGATCGGTCATCACAAGGTGGCGGCCGGAACCCAGGACCTGAGCTCCGATGCCGCCATGTCCTACGACGAGGCCATGCAGGCACTCACGGTCGGCACCCAAGCTGCCACCGATGCCATCAGCGGTGGCGCTGACCTCCTTGCGGTCGGCGAGATGGGCATCGGTAACACCACCGCGTCGGCGGCGTTGATCGCCTCGTTCCTTGGACTTGGTTCCGACCAGACCACCGGGCGCGGCACCGGCATCGATGACGAGATGCTTTTGGCCAAGTCCAAGATCGTGACTCGGGCCGTCGAACGGACCGCGGGCATGGCTGATCCGGTATCGGTACTGGCCGAGATCGGCGGCTTTGAGATCGCAGCGATGGCCGGCGCCATCATCGGGGCCGCATCCGAGCGGGTTCCCACCATCGTCGATGGTGTGATCGCCAACGCTGCGCTGTTGGTCGCCAGCCGCATCCGACCCGGCGTGGAAGAAATGGTGCTGGCCGGTCACCGCTCCAGCGAGCCTGCGGCCACCCTGGTGCTCAAGGAGCTGAACCTGTATCCGCTGCTCGACCTCGGCCTTCGTCTCGGTGAGGGCAGCGGCGCGGTGCTGGCCATTCCGCTGGTGCGATCCGCCTTATCGGTGTTGCGAAACATGGCCACCTTCGCCGACCTGGGTATCGAAGCGACCTAACCAGGCACCTGACCGGCCGGGCCGGCAGCGAACACCACCGATTTGGCAGAAGCTGGGCCCGGCCGCGCCCGCACACCGTTCTGAACAAATACCAATATTGGGGTGCGGTTCGGTGCCTTTCAGCCGATGGGAACGTTCGTCCTTTCGACGTGCTCTCGACCTTGAGGTACCAACATGGCCAGCGGCCTGCCCAACACCACCAAGCTCACCTCGGCAATCCTGGCGACGCTTCTTGTCTTTTCTGTACTGAGTATCTCGCCGGTCTATCTCGATGACGCGCCCGTAGACGCTCAGGTGCCACCGCCGACGGTAACCCTCGGCGGGATCGGTGGTGCCAACGGCGTGGCGGTTGAGGACGGCACCGCCGTCTTTGGTGGGTTTGGAAACTGTCCTCCCGATAGCGATGGCGATTCGAACGGCGACGGCAACCCGGAGCTGCCGGGCGAGATCGGCTACAACCCGGGTTACGTCGTGCCTCCGGTTCCTGCGCCTGGTGAGGACTGCCACTTCTCCGACAACGTGGTGCGTACCAACGACACCGTGAGCTACGGCTTCTCGGTCGGCATCGGGGGCATCGACGACGGCGAGTCGATGGACGACGTCAACTTCACCCAGACCATCACCCCGACCGCCGATGCCGACATCGAGTTTGTGGCCATGCCGAACGCCTGCCAGACCGGGACCGCTCCGGCCCCACCTGACGGCAACGGCCAGCCCTACAACCCGCAGTCTTCGATCACCGTCAATGCCGACAACTCGATCACCCTGGTGTGCAACCTGGGCCGCCTCGATGGTCCGAGTCAGACCGTCTTCCTGCGGTCGACGGTTCGGGTGCAGACCACTTCTACCAACAACGAGTCCTTCACCAGCACCACCGCCCTTTGTGAGGACGGTGCCGGCGCCGCCATCGGGTGCCAGCCGACCGAGACCAACCTGCCTCCGGTCGATACCACCATCCTGATTCCGGACGAGACGACCTGGATCTCGGCCCAGCCCCGGTTCGACCTGGCCAAGAACAAGCGTGGCCCCAGCTTTGGTGGCGCTTGGAACAACCCGGGCGACCCGAACGACCCCAACGATGATCAGCTCGGTCTGTACTACCTGTACTACATCACTATCGAAGCTGATGCCGCTGGCGACGGTAAGGGCCAGGAGTCACTGTCTGACCCGCTGACCTTCAACGACATCGTTTATGTCGATGGCACCACCACTCCGGTTCCCGGCGTGGAGTTGATGGACTTCCAGCAGAACGGCAACGCGCTAACTCCCTGCCTTTGGAACACGGTGGCCACCAACATCCCCTTCGGCAAGCCGAGCGGTACCACCCGTACCCTTACGAACTCGACTGCGGATTCCGGCACGATTACCTGTAGCCAGGCCGCGCCCGGAGCTCCGATCAATATCAACGTCACCGGCATCGACACTTCGGGCAGCAGCTATCCCGACCTGGCCGGCAATAACTCGACCGCCCTCACCCCGCCCTACTACGTGGGTTCCTACTGGATTCGGGTGTGGTATCCCTTCGAGTCGATCGACCGCTACGACCCGGCTGCCGTGTGTGATGCCGCCGATACCGCGGCTGGCTTCACCGCTCCGTTCTGTGGTGAGGTGAACGGCGTCGGCGATCTCCCCGTGCAGAACTGTGTGGGCGAGTTCGACCCGGTTTCGGCCAACGGAGTCTCGAACTATGGAGACGGCGTGGAACCCGGCGAGTACGGCTCGGGTACTGCGGGCACCAACAACTGCCGAATCACCAGCCTTGAGCTCCGCACCCGCGGCTCGTACTCGAAACACATCCGGCGAGGGTTCTTTGAGTCTGCCGAGCGGCACGGCATCATCTCCGGCCAGACCGCCAGCCATTCGGGCGACGGTCCGGTTGAGCCGGGCCAGTACTACGCCTCGACCATGGCGCTCACCAACTCGGGTACCAACCCGCTGAGCAACGTTGCCATCTGCGACAAGGTCGACAACATGATCAACACCGTCGCACCGATTCAGGAGGCCTGGTACACCGGCAACCAGCCGGCCTACGGGTTGATTCAGCGCAACGGCTCTTCCGCGGCCGCCGACCGGGTGTTTACCGATGTTGTTCTTGAATACGCCAGCGGCCCGGCCGGGACGGTGCCGCCGGCGTATGTGCAGTGGGACAACGACCATTTGGCCGGTGGCCTTGGACCGGGCGGTCAGTACAACAGCTCCACCTTTGCTTCGCAGCAGTCGACAACCTGCGACGATGCTGACGGCAACTGGAGCACCGACCCGTATTCCTTCGATGCCAACCCGGCCGACAGTTTGCAGAAGATTCGTGCCGTGCGGGTGCGGCTGGCCAACGGCCAGATTCTCAACCCCGGTGACCAGCTCTGGCTCGATATTCAGATGCAGGCCCGCAACACCTTCTTTGGTGGCCCCCACGACGGTGACCTGATTCCCGCCGGCGTGCTCAACGCCAACTACTCGATCGTTCGCAGCGATCAGCTCTGGACCAACTGGGCCAGCCTCACCGGCTTCGACGCCAATACCGATCGGGGCTTCTGGGGTGACCGCCTGATCTTCAACCGTGGCTTCGTCCGCTTGGCTAAACACACGATCCCGGTCGGTTCCGACCCAGCCACGCTCACCTCGGCCGACTACGACCAGACATCGACGTTGCCGGCCGGAGACCCGGTCTGGTTCCGTTTGGAACCGGCCGCCATCTCCAACGGCCCCAACCCGGGCGACATGACCAACGTCCAGGTGGTTGACGTGTTGCCTACCTGGTTGACCTTCGACCTGGCCTGTACCGCCAACATCATTCAGGGGCCGCTGCCGATCGTGCAGTTGAACACCCCGAACCCAGGCGAAACGACCCTCACTTGGAACCTGGGCACGGTTACTCCGAACACCCAGCTTCCGCCGATCGACTTCTGTACCGTCTCCGACTCGTTTGCCGCTGACGGCACCGATGTGGTGAACCGGGCCACGATCAGCGCCGCCGAGGATGCATCCACAGAAGCTCAGCGTTCGTCTACAGCGACCGTCGAGCTCACCCAGCTCGGCGGCTTCCTGGTGCGCAAGACCCGGGACGACTTCCTGGATCCGGTCGACAACAACCAGATCTGGATTCTCCGGTGGGCCAACTTCTCCGACTTCGTGATTCTGGACGGGCCCACCATCATCGATGTGATTCCCCACAACAACGATGACATCACCGAGGGTTCAGGCGCGCCGCGCGACCCGGGCTCGGACTTCACCGGAACGCTTCAGATGAACGCCAAGCCCGTCTCCTCGGTCCCCGGCACCTTCTACTTCACCAAGCGCAACGCCTCGGACGTCAGCTTTAACCCTGAGGATCCCAGCAACAACCTGCCGAGTGTCAGTGGTGGTGGAACCGATGATGGCGTCGGCTCTGGCTTTTCAACCTTCTGGTGTACCGACACCGACTTTGGCAACTTTGATTGCCCGGCCAGCTTCCAGGAGTCGACCGGCTTCATGTTTGTAGCCAGCGGCAAGCTCAACCCGGGTGACATCGAAGCCATCCGGCTGCGGGTGATCGCCGACGGCAACGAGCCGGGCGACGTCTACTCGAACCGGTTCGGGGCCAACACGCCGAGCCTTCAGGGCCAGCTGAACGTGTCGAACACCCCTCGTATCTGGGTCGCCGGCGTGTCCGTCGGTGACTTTGTGTGGTTCGACTGGGACGACGATGGTCAGTACGAGCCGACTGCAGGCGAGACCCCGATTCCCGACGGTGTCACCATCAACCTGCGGGACGCAACAAACAACGCGCTGGTGGAAACGACCACGACCGTGAACGGCCGCTACGTCTTTAAGAACCTTCCCGACGGCGAGTACTACGTGGAGATCCCGGCGACGGAGTTCGCCGCCGGCGCTCCGCTATTCGGGTTTGTTCCGTCCACTCCGGTCACCGATCCCAATACCGACCAGAACGAAGGCGTTGACCAGCACGGCAAGCTCTCGGGCGGGGCCGTGATCACCGATCCGATCGAGGTGTTGGCCGGAACGGTGCCTGAGCCGTCGGGCAACATCATCGTTCAGGGCAACGAGCCGCTGGGCGACGATGTGGCATCGATCGACATCTTCTCTCAGGATGCGCTGTCGAACCTCACCCTCGATATCGGTTTGCGGGGTGAGCCGGATATCGAGCTCACCAAGCTGATCGCTGGCGTCGACGCCAATGGTGTGACCGGTCCGGTCATCCCGATCGGGTCGCCAATCACCTGGACCTTCGAGGTGGAAAACACCGGCGACATCCTGTTGAACGACGTCACCGTTGTCGACAACCAGCTCCCCGCCGGATCGATCTCATGTGATAACCACCTGGCCGACACCGATGGTGACAACGTCATCGATCAGATGGTCCCCGGTGACACAGTGAGCTGTACCGCTACCGGCACCTCGGTGGCCGGTCAGTACACCAACGTCGCCGGCGTCTCCGGCACCGATCCGGGTGGCGAAGAGGTGAGCGACAGCGACCCGGCCAACTACTTCGGTGCCACCACCGGCATCGACATCGAGAAGAAGACGCTTCAGAACCAGGCCGACACCCCGAACGGTCCGACGGTCGGCGTTGGCAACAACGTCAACTGGCAGTTCGAGGTGACCAACACCGGAAACGTGGACCTGGCTGATGTAACCGTGACCGACAACGTGATTGCGGCCGCCGACATCGACTGTGGCGACGGCACCAACGTCATCGCCCTGCTCGAGCCAGGGGTCGCCAACACGGTGACCTGTACCGCCTCTGGAGATGCGGTGGCCGGCCAGCATGCCAATACGGCCACCGCAACCGGTTCGCCGGTGGACGCCGATGGCGATCCGGTCGACCTCGACGATCCGACCGATGATGACCCGTCGCACTACTTCGGTGTGGCGCCGGATGTCGACATCGAGAAGCTCACCAACGGCCAACAGGCCGATTCTCCGTCGGGCCCGCTGGCCCAGGTTGGGTCCACCGTGACCTGGACCTTCATCGTGGAGAACGAGGGCAACGTGCCCCTCGCTGATGTAACGGTGACCGACAACCAGCTCGCCAACGCTGCCATTTCGTGTGCAACCCATCTTGGCGATTCCGATGGCAACAACGTGATCGACCTGTTGCGACCGACAGAACAGGTCACCTGTACCGCTACCGGTACCGCCATCGCCGGCCAGTACGCCAACACCGGCTCGGTGGTTGGCGTGCCGATCTTCCCGTCGGCTTCCGGTACCTACGATGGCACCGACCCGTCGACCTGGCCGAGCGACCCCGCCGACTACCGCGACGTGAACGGTGTGGATGATCCGACCGATACCGACGACTCCCACTACTACGGTTGGGACGGTACTCCGGCGCTCGACATCGAAAAGTCGACCAACGGTTTCCAGGCTGACAACCCGGCCGGTCCGTTTGTGGCTGCCGGTGGCGGCGTGATGTGGGAGTACGTGGTGGAAAACACCGGCGACGTCCCACTGCTCGATGTTCTGGTGACCGACAACGTTGTGGCCGGCGCCGACATCGAGTGTGAGAACCACCGCGGCGACAACAACGCCAACAACACCATCCGCCTGATGCTGCCCGGCGACATCGTGACCTGTGTAGCCAACGGCACCGCCATCGTCGTTCCTCCGGATGGCCAGTACGCCAACACCGGTAACGCGACGGGTACACCGGTGTTCCCGGAGAACCCGGGCCCTGACTTCGATCCGGATGACCCCTCGACCTACCCGTCGGATCCCACCGACTACGAGGTGCTGACCGGGCTCACCGAGCCCTCCGACAGCGACGACAGCCACTACTTCTCGGCTGATCTGGATGACCCGGCCGTCGACATCGAAAAGGCCACCAACGGTCTGGACGCCGACAACAATGCCGGCCCATACCTGGTACCCGGCACCGACACCGTGACCTGGACCTTCGTGGTGGAGAACACCGGCGGTTACACCCTGGCTCCGGCCACGATTACCGACAACCAGTTGGCCGACACCGCCATCAGCTGTGACGCCCACCATCTGGATCCGGGCGGCGACAACGTCATCGACGTGTTGCTGATCGGCGACTCGGTCACCTGTACCGCCAGCGCTACCGCGGCCACCTTCGGTCAGTACTCGAACACCGCCATGGTTTCGGGCGACCCGGTGGTGCCGCGGAACTGCACCAGCTGCGACCCGGCCGACCCGTCGGGCTGGCCCAAGGATCCGTCGGCCTACGTCGACGCCACCGATGCTGCCGGTGACCCGATTCCGAACGCCACCGAATCCGATCCGTCGCACTACTTCGGTGCGGTGCCGAGCCTGGACCTTGAGAAGGAGACCCAGGACTTTGATGCCGATACCCCGACCGGTCCGCTGGTCGTGATCGGCAATACCGTCACCTGGAGCTACTACCTCCACAACGATGGCAACGTGCCGTTGGTGGCGGTGACCGTTGCCGATGTTCCGGCTCCGGCCGGCGGCATCAGCTGTGATCCGATCAACGGTGACACCGACGGCGACAACGTTGTGGCCCTCCTGTTGCCCGGTGACCGGGTTACCTGCACCGCTACCGGCATTGCCACCGAGGGTCAGTTCGCCAATGAGGCTTCGGTCACCAGCATTCCGGCGGCTCCGACCACTCAGGATCCGAACTTTGATCCGTCCGATCCGTCGTCCTACCCGACCGATCCGGCCGACTACACCCCGATCGACGGGCTTGATCCGTCGGAGGATTCCGATCCGTCCCATTACGTCGGTGTCGACTCTGGTGTCGATGTGGAGAAGGCCACCAACGGTGAGGATGCCGATGTGCCGACGGGCCCGTTTGTGGTCGAGGGCGACACCGTCACCTGGACCTACCGGGTGGAGAACACCGGCTTCCTGGCTCTGAGCCAGACCACCGTGACCGATAGCGATCCGGCGGTCACCATCACCTGTCCGGTCAGCGACTCGAACCCCGACGGCGACAACGTCATCGACATCCTGTTGCCGGGTGAAGTCGTAGTGTGCACCGCTTCGGCTCCGGCAACGGGAACGTTGCAGTACGCCAACACCGCGTCGGTGTCGGGTAGACCGGCGTTCCCGCTCGACGGCGTGAACTTCGATCCTGATGATCCCTCGACCTGGCCCACCGATCCCGACGACTATCGGGATGTGAACGGTCAGGACCCGGCCGAAGACGCTGACGATTCGCATTATGTGGGCGTAGCACCCGGTGTGGATGTGGAGAAGGCCACCAACGGCGAGGATGCCGATGTGCCGACCGGTCCGTTTGTGATCGCCGGCTCCACCGTCACCTGGACCTACGACGTGACCAACTCGGGCAACGTTGCCCTTACCGACGTGTCGGTGACCGACAGCGACCCGACCATCACCATCACCTGTCCGGTAACCGCGACCAACCCCGAGGGCGACAACGTCGTTGAGTTGCTGCTTCCGGGCGAGTCGGTGACCTGCACCGCCAGTGCGCCGGCCATCGATGGCTTGCAGTACTCGAACACCGCCACGGTGACCGGCACGCCAAGCTTCCCGACCGATCCGCCGGACGGCTTTGATCCGTCGGATCCGAGCACCTACCCGACCGATCCGAGCACCTATGGTCCGGTGATCGATCCGGAAACCGGTGAACCCACGCCGCCGCCGGTCGACACCGATGATTCCCACTATGTGGGTTCGCCTCCGGATCTCGCTATCGAGAAGGCCACCGAGGGCGTCGACGCCGATGATGCCACCGGTCCGGCGCTCCAGCCGGGCGATCCAGTGACCTGGACCTACGACGTGGTCAACGGTGGTACCACCGCTCTGACCAACGTGGTGGTGACCGACGTTCCGGCACCGCCGTCCGGCATCGATTGTGGTGACGGCACCAATACGGTGGCGCTACTGCTACCGGGCCAGGTCGTCACCTGTACCGCCACGGGCACCGTGGCCGCCGGAATCTTCCGCAACGATGCTTCGGTATCGGGGCAGCCCAGCTTCCCGACCGATCCGCCGGCCGGCTTTGATCCGTCGGATCCGAGCACCTATCCGACCGACCCGGCCGCTTACGGGCCGGTGATCGACCCGGCCACCGGTGAGCCGGTGCCGCCGCTCGACGCCGCTGACCCATCGCATCACTACGGTGCCGAGCCGGGTGTTGGTGTGGTGAAGATGGTGAACGGTGACGACGCCAACGAGGCTCCCGGAGCCCAGATCGATATCGGTACGCCGATCACCTGGACCTACGAGGTGACCAACACTGGCAACACCGCACTGAACAACGTGGCGGTGGATGATGATCAGGGCCTCACGGTTTCCTGCCCATCGACCTTCCTGTTGCCGGGCCAATCGATGACCTGTACCGCCAGCGGTGTGGCCGAGGCGGGCGAGTACGTCAACATCGGTACCGTCACCGGGGATCCGGTGCTGCCGATCGACCCGCCCGCCGATTGGGATCCGAACGATCCCGCCACCTGGCCGAGCGATCCGGAGGCCTATGAGCCCGCGGTGACGCCGACCGATGAGCCGTTGGCTCCGGTGAACGACGATGACCCGGCCCACCACTTCGGCAACGGCCCGGCCATCGAGCTGACCAAGGACGTCTGTACCGCCGACACGCCGGCTGAATGTGATCCGACGGATGACTCCGTCTGGGGCGAATCGAGCCAGATCAAGCCCGGTCAGGTTGTGACGTGGCGGATAACGGTATCCAACACCGGCAACGTCGACTTGGCTGATGTCGAAGTGTCGGACGACACCGTGGCCAGTTGTTCACAGACCATCGGCTTGCTGCCGGTTGGCGCCGTCGAGGTGATCACCTGCAGCGACGAGGTTGCCGAAGCGTTTGTGAACACCGCCTCGGTAACGGCCAAAGCGCCCAGTTGTGTCGAGCCTGAGGCAGCGGTAGCTGCGGCATCAAGCTGCGAGGTGACCGATTCCGATGACGCCACGCTGATACCTCCGGCTGAACTGGAGCTCGCCAAGTCGGTGAGCGCCGACAACGTGGAGGCTGGTGCCGAGGTGACCTTCACCATCGAGGTCACCAACTCGGGCGTGGGTCCGGCCAACGACACCGTGGTGCTGGATCGTCTGCCGGAAGCCCTCGGGTTTGTCGCAACCGATGGCACCGCCGGCGCCGTGTACAACAGCGCCGATCACACCATCGAATGGACGATCGGCACCCTGGAGCCGGGCGCCACCGTGAGCCTGAGCTACACCGTGACCGTGGAAGACACCCAGGGCGGCGTGGCCGTCAACAGTGCGTCGGTCGCATCAACCACCGACGAGATCGACCTGGGCAACAACCAGGACGAAGCCATGGTTACCGCTTCGCCGCCACAGCGGATCGCCTTCACCGGATCCACCATCTGGCCCACCGTCTACGTAGCCATGTCCCTCCTGGCGATGGGTATGTTCCTCGTGCTCGAAGGCCGACGCCGCCGCCGCTGGCTCAACTAAATCCACGAACCGGGTCTCCTTGGGGTCTGACCCCAAACAGACCCGGTTCGAGCTCGTTCTTGATAGCGAAGCGCCTCCGACGACGGATCGAGATCTGTTAACGTTGGGTATGTCCCGAGGTGTGACGATCCTGCAGACCTCATCCGGTGAGGGCTTCGAACGGCCCAACTGCTGATGCTTGGCACTAACAGCCAGATGGTTTGTCCTGGTCCGGGGCTGGGATGACGCCGACGTCGATGAGCAGTTGCCGGCTCAGGTGTTCCATCTCCAGATGCGGGATTTCGCTCGGACTGAACCAGCGGGCCTCGATCAGTTCTTCGCCATCGGGCGTGGGTTCACCTGAAGCGATTCGACAGTCGAAGACCGATCCCACATACCCCACTCGGTCACCATTGGGATACTCGACCCGGTAGTCCGGACCGCCAACCGCCCCGCGGAGGCCCACTATTTCGGCTTCTACGCCGAGTTCTTCGCGAACTTCCCGACAAACCGCCTGCGCCGGTGCTTCATCGGGATCTACCGCTCCACCGATCGTGGCCCAGATCCCGAAGTCTGCCGTGCGCACCAGGAGCTGGCGGCCGTCGTCGTCGGCCACCAGTGCGGTCACGGCGGCCACCAGCAAAAAGTCATGGCCGATCGAGGATCGAATGCTCTTGATATACGAGGAGACTCCCATCGGAGGCAAACCTAACCAACCCGGACCCACAAGCGTGCCCTTACCTTCTAAGGCCTGCTTCGGATCGTCGGTAGGGGTCGGGCTAGACCGGTCAGCCCACACCGGTCAGCCCACGCCGGTAGAGCCTACGATTGGGCCATGGGTCAACCGCGATGGTCACCGGAGCAGGCACAGGCTTGGAACGATGAGGTCGGGTGGCTGGTTGGGTGCAACTTTGCCCCGTCGACGGCAGGGAACCAGCTGGAGATGTGGCAGGCAGAGACGTTTGATCCCGACACGTTCGAGCGCGAGCTGGGCTGGGCCAGCGATCTCGGCATGAACGTCATCCGTCTGTACCTGCACGATCTGATGTACACCGCCGACGGCGATGGGTTCCTCGATCGGGTCGAACACGTACTGGCTCTTGCCGATGCGGTCGGCATCGGCGTGATGCCGGTGCTCTTTGATGGTGTCTGGCATCCGGAGCCTGCCCTGGGGCCTCAGCCCGATCCGACGCCTCGCCTGCACAATTCGATTTGGCTCCAAAGCCCGGGCAACACCTACCTGTATGACGAGGCCCGCTGGGCTGAACTCGAACCCTACGTCGCCGCCGTCCTCGGTCGCTTTGGCGGGGACGCCCGTGTGCTGATTTGGGACCTCTTCAACGAACCCGACCAACTCGATCGCGACACAATCATGGCTGGGAGCCGTGACCGTAAGGCCGCCGCAGCCACGGCGCTGTGCGACCAGGTGTTCGACTGGGCCCGTGCGGCTGATCCTTCACAGCCGCTCACGGTCGGCGTGTGGGAGTGGGGCGACGATGATCGAGTCACCCCAAACGATCTAAATCGTTTGGCGCTCGAGCGCTCAGATGTCATCAGTTTCCACTGCTACGAGCCCAGGGCGAGGCTGGAGGGCGTCCTCGATGGGTTGGCTGGCCTTGGTCGTCCGCTGCTCTGCACCGAGTGGCTGGCCCGCACCGCAGGCTCAACCGCCGATCTGCTGGAGGTATTCGCTGAACGCGACGTCGGCGCCATCAACTGGGGGCTGGTCGACGGCCGGACCCAAACTCGCTTCCCCTGGAAGTCCTGGACCGAAGCTATCGACGATGACGAACCGTGGTTCCACGAACTGCTTCACGCCGACGGCCGTCCCTATGACGCCACCGAGGCCTCCCTCTTTCGACGCCTCACCAGCGACGGTCGTTAGCGGGCCCCAACGCGTTTGTGTTGGTCAGCCAGAATCGCTGAGGGTGGGTAGGCCGTGTGAAGCATCGGCGTGTGAAACTGCATCGGTGGAGACTCGCTCCCAAACTGATCAGCGTCATCATCAATCACTGCCCAGCCTGGGGGTTGGGGCTCCGATGTGGGCCAACCGGGACTGGGTGGGTCGGTATTTTCCGGCCAACCTTCCCAGCGGTGATGAGCTGGTGGCCTATGCCCGCTGGTGTAACGCCGTTGACGGAAGTCTCAGCTTGTCAAGGCTCTTTTGCGTTTGAGGCTCACTTGGGGCCTCTTGGGTCGGGATGTCAGAAACGTCCCGGTGGCTCTTTTCGGTAGGTCGTTATGTCATGCCCGAGTGCCGTGCACGCTGAGTGCTGGAGCCTTGGAGGGGCTCAATCATGCCATTCACGTCATCGATGCCTAGTCAGCTCGACCCGAGTTTGCCTTCGGTCCCTCGGCTCACCGCTTGCCCGACATCTGCTACTTCCGTCCCAGCCGGCTGCTCCTGCCAGCCCGCCT
>CALAML010000099.1 GCA_937925845.1 uncultured Acidimicrobiales bacterium
TCAGAGCTTTGTGGCCGTAGACACTCCCAGTAGTTGGCGAGAACCACCAGCAACGGAGAACGAAACCTGAATCGCAAGATGATGGAATCGCTCAAACCGAGCCGGTAGTACTCATCAACGAACTTTGATGGCCGATCCTCACGGGTTGGCCATCACCCTTTTTCGGCCAAACCCAGGCGAACACCCCAGCAGCTTCACCTCCGAGGTGAATAACGTTCACCTTGGAGGTCCAAGCTTCAGCAGATCCACCTCCAAGGTGAATATGGTTCAAGTGTTGCTGGTGGTGCATGTTGCGACTGTTGAGCTCACTGAGTCCAACAGCTCTGAGGTGAATTGCGTTCACCTTCGAGGTGAATCATGTTCACCTTGGAGGACGGGGCAGTTAGCTGTTGTTGATGCTGAGGCCGGTTCCGGTGGCGAGGAGGTCCACCAGGAGTTGGTCGGAGGTTTGCAGCACGGTTTCGGGTTCGCAGTCGCCGACGTCTCGGCCTAGCTCGAGTGGCTGCTCGCTGAAACCTGGGTCGGGGTTGGCGAGTGGGTCGGTGAGGATCGACCATCCGGTGCCGTTTCCACAGCGGTACCGGTCGACTTTGGCGGCTCGGGCCAGGACGTCGCGGGGGATCGGGGCCGCCAGCAGTTCGTTGGGTATGCCTCGCAAGCCCGGGTCGAGGCTGCGGGCCTGCTTGATCACCAGGCGATCGGCGGCGGCGGGCGCACCGTTGGTCGAGCCGGGCTCCACCGCCGGCCACACCCGATCCATGGTTTTGAACTCGAAGTCGAGGGTCACGGTGGTGACCGCCTGGTTCGCGTTGAGGTCGGCGTTGATCTGGTCCCGCCAGGCCTGGGTGACGGTCACCAGCTGGTCGGTGAGTTCATCGATGGCCTGGTCGGTGAGTACCTCACCGTCGGGAACCAGGGTGGATCGGTCGCCGCGTTCGATCGTTAGATCATCACCGTCGACCTCCACCTCGACCACCTCGGGCAGCTGGATGTCGTCGGGGTCGGGGTTGGTTACGCTCACCGCGCCGAGCTGGGTGTTGATCACCACGGTGGCCTCGCCATCGGCGCCGCTCGGGTCGGTCAGGGTTACGGTGGCCACGCCGTTGTTTACTTCGAGCGGGTCATCGAAGCGGGGGTGCACCAGCACCGCCATGGCTCCACTCTGGTGATCCACGTTTTCGCGGCGGCGTTCCTCGAAGGCTTCGAAGCCCCAGTAGGAGGCCCACGTCTTCTTGATGGCCCATTCGACGGTGCGGTTCTGGTCGTTCTCGTCGGGCAGCACGCCTGGATCGAAGTAGCCGGTGTTGGAGTCATAGAGGCCAGCGCCGCTGAAGCCTTCGATGTCTTCAACCGAGCTCGAAGACCGGAAGCGAAGGCCCTGGGTTTCGGAGAGGTTGCCAAAGTTGGTTTCGAGAGCCTCGGTGAGGGCGTCGAGGTCGGCGGCCGCCATCGGGGTGTCTCGGAGCAGCTTCTTGAAACCGTCGGCTTCAAGGATGGCTGAGATAGCCGGGTCATCGGCGTGGTCCCGGGTGAAGCTCTCCAGGAATTCGGCATCGTCTTCGTCCGGGTAGGTATTGGCGAAGTCTTCGCCGCCTTCGAGGAGCAGGAATCGGGCTCGCCCTGGTTTGATGCGCTCCTGGGTGGTGAAGGCTTCGAGGGTCAGCATGGCCTGAAGTTCGTCTTCAACCTGAGCCAGATGGCGGGTGTAGGGGCCCACCGTCACCGCCAGCGGTTGATCCGGCGTAGTGACACCGTCGGTGTTGAGGAGCGTGAGAAAGCCAGCCGCCTTGCCGCCGATGATTGGCCGCCAGTCATCGATATCGCCATCGCCCAAGCCGTCGGGGCCGGCCTCGGAGCTCAGCGTGGTAGCCAGTTCGGTCAGGTCGACGGTCACGTCGATGTCGTCCGGGTCAACTGCTGGCACCGCGATCCGGTCTTGCTTCTGGCTCTCCTGCCATTCGTTGAACTCGTCTCTGGTGATGAGGGTGATGTCGAGTTCTCCGGTGCGGGTGGCCCGCACGATGGCGAAGCTACGGATTTCGGCGGCCCGGGTGATGGCCGGGTCGTTCAGCAGGCCGGAGATGGAGGCGTTGGGGATGCCCCGGTTTCGGGCCAGCAGGTTGACGTGGGCCAGCGGTGTTTGCGGCGCCGAGGTGAGCAGCGCACTTGCTGGTGGCAACCAGTCGGGAACGTTTTCCATGATCAGGATGTCGGTGTCGGTGGCATCGGTGAGTTCGTCGCCATCGGGTGAGATCAGCCGCAGGCGCCCGGCGGCCAACCCTTCGTTGTAGACCGCCACCTGGCCCTGGGGTACAAGGTCGCGGTACTGCACTACCGCATCGGCGTAGGCCGCTCCGGTGGCTTCCATCTCCTGGGCCGTGTCGCGCTGGTGGGGGGAGCGCACCACCCAGAGCAGGTTGTCGCCGATCTCGTCGGGAAGGGTCGAGCTCAGGGCGGTGAAGAATGCTTCGACGCTTTCGGGGGTGGTGAGTTCGCTGAACTCCATCTCGATCACCCAGCGCCCCACGTCGGATAACTCGTTGGGCGGGTAGTGCACCAACGAGCCGAGCCCGTAGGTTTTGTCGTCGTTTCGCAGGGCCAGGTCGTAGTACTCGTTCGAGTACATTCGCCCCGCTGCGGTGAACCGCAGATCGAGCGGCAGGTCGCCGGTGTCCTGAGCTTCGGCCCAGTCGTAGGCGTCCTGGATGGTCTCGAATGAGAGATCCTCGACCGGCTCGGTGTCGAGCAGTGGCACTTCCTGGCCGTTCAGCAGCCGGAACCAGTACCACTCGTCGTGCAGTGCGTAGAAGTTGGAGTCGAACCAACGGGTGTTGCGGGAGTCGACGTCGTCGCCGGTGAGGTTGGGGATGGTGAACTTCACCACCGATTGGTCTTTGCCTTCTTCGGTGCGGGCCAGGGCGAAGTACTCCTCGACCGATGCGATGGCCGAAACGGTGTGGTCATCAAAGCCCGAGGCGTCGACTTCCCTCGGAACGTCAGGGTTGGATCCGCCTCCGTCGCCACCACCGCCGTCGCTGTCGGTCGATCCGTCACCATCCGAGCCATCACTGGAGCTGTCGTTTCCCGCACCGTCGCTGGCCTGGTCATCGTTGCTGGTATCCCCGCTATCGTCGCCATCAGCCGCTTCGGTCGACGAACTGGGGCAGGCGGTCGCTATCAGCAACAACACCATCAGCATTGCCAGCAGGGCGCTCCTGGCGCGACCTTGACGGGCGTTGGGGGCGACGGTGGGTCGGCCGGGCTGGCGGTGGTGTGGGTGGCCCGAAGTCATGGAGGTGAGACGCTGGGCGCGCTTTGGTCGGTTCCCCAACGGCTGGGGACGCCACCGTGGTGCGGTGCTGGATCCGGCCACTACGAGAGTCCCCAGCTGGCGCGCTCCAGGGCGGCCTCGGCGTGACGGTGGTAAGTCGCCGCGGCTAACCAGGCCGTGGCCAGCCGGTCGGGGGGCGGAGGGATACGGGCCCCGAGACCGGTTGTGGAGCGCTCGACTCCGGCGGCAGCCAGTTCCTCAACCAGGAGCGCTCCCGTGGCCCAAAGATCCCTCTGTAGCCGGGTCGTTTCGATACGAAGCGATCTTGTTGCTCCTGAAGCCAGAGCCTGGCGGCCGGTCATCGCCGTTCGTTCCACCAGGGCTCCGAGGGGTCGCAGCGGCTGGTCGATGGTGGGAGCGGCGATGGCCGGTCCCGATGGCTCGGCTGTTTCCGGCGTGATGCCCGGGTGCTCACGGTCGGCGGTACTAACCCGGACATGTTCGGGTCGCAGTGCCTCAAAGGCCAGGTTGATGCGCTGGGTCCACGATTCGGGCCACCGCTCGGTGCGAGGGTCGGTGGAGGCCAGGGCCAGCAGGGTCATAAACCGTGGCCGGTTGGGTTGGGGGCGGGCGATGATCCGTACTTCCTGGCCCTCGGCTTCGTGGAGCAGCCGAAGGTTCTCGTCGAACTCGAAGCGGGCCAGGCCCTCCGGCGCGGCGAGAGCGAAAGTGCCCTGGTCGCTTTGCAGCAGCACGATTCGGTGGCCGGTGGTGGTGTTGGCGCTGCCGGCCAGTTGGCCTTGGGCGAACAACAGGTTGTCGCCTTCGACCTCGACCGTCTGGCTGGGGCTGAGCGCACGCACCAACTGTTCGGCGAGCGGGGTTTGCCACAGTCGGTCGAGTTCCGGGTCGTTCCAGGACCTGGTGCCCGACACCACCGCTTGCACCTGCTTTCCAGCGCCGAGTCGGCCGCTGGCGCTGGCGGTGGCGTTTTGCAGGAACACTTTGGATCGGCCGAGCTCGCGGTGGCTGGCCGTGGTGATCCCGGTTGCGCCCCGGTAGGCCTGGCGGCAACGGTCCGCCTCGCCCGGTCGAATATCGGAAACGGTCCAGATTTTGCCGTCGGCGTCGGCTAGGTAGGTAACCACCCCGGCGTAGCCGGAGGCGGTGGCCACTGCCTCGGTGAAGAGCCCGTAGAGCGTCATTGAGCCAACGTCCCGATAGGCCCGCCGTCCGATGCCGATGGCGTCGGGGGTAACCGTGGGTGCGGGCCCGTTGTCAGTGCCGATGGAGTTGTCGCCGATGGGGTTATCGGAGTTATTGCGGTGGCCGCCGAGTAGTCGAGCCACGGTCAGCAGCTCGGTCAGGTTGGCGGTGTAGGCCGCCAACGAGAACTCGGCGTCGCCGGAGCGTTGGGACCGAATGCCGTCGATCACGCGCACCAGAGCGGCGTCGAGTCGGTAGAGCCCTGCGGCCCGGGCCAGGTGAGCGGTGCGGGCCAGGTCGGCGAGTCGCAGGCTGTCGACGGCGCTGACGCCAGTTGCCAGCACCCCGCAGGATCGATCCCAGGCCTCAATGGCGAGAGCGCGGGCTCGATCATCCAGCGCTACCTGGGCCTCCCCGGCGGGCGCGGCTTCGTCGGCGGCCCCAGCGTCGGCGTGGCCAGAGTCGGAGTCGGTCGCTTCCCCGACGGGTTCGTCGACGTCCAGATCCTTGTGTTCGGTAAGCGGCAACAGGCTGGCCACCCGGAGCGTATGCAGGCACCTGGGGGAGAGCAGGCAGGTGCAGCTCAGCTCCTGCACCTCACCATCGATGATAGTGGCGGTGACCGTCTCGGTATCGGAAACGGTGAGGGTGGTGTCGGTTTGGGACCAGTCCCAGGCGTTGGCGGCGCCGGGGTCGGCATCAACCTTTTTTCGCACCCGCGATGGCGCCGCCTCCACCAGCTCAGCGAGGTAGCCGGGGTTGATCGTCGGTCGCTCGCCGCTCATCGGTGACTTCCGGCGTTGCTGGCGTGAGAGCCGTTGTTGCGGACCACGTCTCCCACCCACGAGGCCAGTTCGAGCGGGCTGAGGGCGGCCACCGGCATGCCGGCGGCAACCAGAGCCTGAGCCGTAGCCGCGTGGTAGTCGGGGGCGCCGCGGTCGTTGAGCGCGGCCAGGCCCAGCACGGTGGCGCCGGTGTCGATCAACGACCGCACTTCGGCGACGAGGCGGCCGGTGGAGCCGCCTTCGTGGAAGTCGGAGAGCACCACCACGATGGATCGGCTGGGCACCTGGAGTTGACCTCGAGCAAAGCGGACGCACTTGCTGATATCGGTGCCGCCGCCGATGGAAACCTCCATCAGCAGGGCCAGCGGGTCATCGACCACGTCGGTCATGTCGATCACTTCGGTCGAGAAGGTGAGGAATCGAACGGACAGGGCTGGGACTCCGGCCAGGATGGCGGCGGTTATGGCCGCGTAGATGGTGGAGGCTTCCATCGATCCGGAGACGTCAACACAGATGGTGAGGTGCCAGTCGAGGCTGCGCTGGCCCTTTGATCGAAAGATCAGTTCTTCGGCGACGATGGTTGGGTTGCCGTCTTCGTCGGCCCGCACTGTAGCCAGGTTGGCGTTGACCGTCCGGCGCAGGTCGAGAGATCCGGTGGGCCGGCGGGTCGGTCGGGGAGTGGAGAGGCCGGTGAGGGCGGGACGGATCTTCACCGCCAGTTCTTTGGTGAGGGCCTCGACGATGCGAGCCACCAGCGCCCGCATGTGGCTCAGTCGGGCCTCTGGCATGGCCCCTTTGAGGCTCAGGATTGACTGCAGCAGATCAACAGAGGGGGTGACGGACTCCGGGTCGAGGCTGAGCAGCGCGTCGACACGGCCTCGAGCGGCGGCCCGGCCCAGGACCTCCTCACGGACCTTCGTGCCGAAGAGCTCTTCGAGGGTGTCGGGCCAGTGGCGGGCGGTTGGCGACGCCTCCTCCGATCCGCCCCGGCGACCCTCGCCTCGGCCGAGGGCCGATGGGCCTGACCCTTCGCCATGACCTCGGCCGTACAGGTTGTCGAGGGCGATGCCGAAACGCTGCGCTTGGGGGGCCATCCGCTCGCCCTGGCGGCCCAGGAGCAGTCGCCAGCGGTCGACGATGCTGATCTGGCTTGGTTCCGCGGGAGCGGCTCGCTGCGGTTCTGGATCCGCCTGTTCAGCTAGGTCGGCTTCTGCGGTGGCGCCATCCGTCGTCGGAGGTTTGGAAGCGGAGGCCTGGTCGTCGGTGGAGGCATTGGCCGGGGCATCTGCGGCGCCTGGGATCTGGCCGAGAAGCTCGACCACCGCGGCTCTTCCTGTCAGGTCGGCTTCGGCGTACCCCTGGAGGGTTTCCGGTGAGTGCTCCAGTGCGAGGGCACCACCGTTTGCCGCGTCAGGGTTGTCGGCCGCTGGCAACAGGCGAAAGATCGTCTCCACCAGCCGGCTCCGGCCCGCGGTGGGGAGCCCCTCGAAGCCGTGGCGAAGGGCGGGCAGTCGCGCAATGAAGTCGGAGTCGTCCCAGGACCGCACCCTGTCGGTCAGGGCCAGGAGAACTTCGCTGCGGTTGGCCAGCGGCCCTTCGCCGGCGGCGAGCAGGCCCTGCAGTCGCGCTGCGGTGTCGTCGTTGGCATGGTCGAACCAGGAGCTGATGCGATCGACCAATTCGGTGGTGGGCCCGGCCGCCTGGTCCTCAGTGCTGTCGGGATGGTCGGATACGTCGCCCTCTACAACATGTCCATCTTCGCCATTGTCGATCTCACCACTGCCGATCTCACCACTGCCGATGTCCACACTGTCGTTGACGCTGGGGGTCTCGAGGTCGTCATCGGGGTCGACCTCTTCGAGTGCGATGCGGGCCGCGAGCGCCGCTCCCGCCATCAGGGGGTGCCCGTTTAGCTCGAAGCTCCGCAGAGCGGAGGCGAGACGTAGCGAGCTGGCCCCGGCCAGGTCGTTGTGGTGGAGGTGGGCCAGGTCGATGATGGCCTTGGCATCGGCTAGGTCCTCAGAGCCGGCCAGGCCTTCGATCTGGGCCACGGCGAACTGAAGGATCTCGTCGGGGGCGAGGGCCACCTCGATTGGGTCGGCTTCACCGTCGTCGTCGACCAAGCCGGGGCTGAGCCCGGCTGCCGCGATGCGGCTAAGGGCGTGGAGTTGGATCAACTCGGCCATCGAGGCTCGGGGCAGAACCTCGGTGGCGGCGGCGGCCAGGTAGTCGGTTGCCAGACCACGGAGGCCGGCATCGATGGCCTGGCGCAGGGCCCGGAGCTGTTGGGCTGGGGTCCAGTCGTCGCCCTCGCGTAGTTGTCGTTCCCGGAGTCGTAGCGCACCGGTCGCCGCCGCGGTGGGCGTGGTGCCCAAAAGCCCAGCCATCTCGAGCGTGGCCGCGGCCGTCGGTCCCCAGGAGAGCTGCCAGCGTTGGGTGATGGTCGAAACCCCGCCGGTGCCGACCCCGTCGATCTGGGAGCCGTAGGTCACGCCGGCGATTCGGAGTCGGTGCAGGAGCAGGTGACGTCGGCGGTCTCGAGCCGACCGCAGCGGATCGAGGCGCTTTTCGTCGGCGAGTTTCTCTGCCCCCTCGTGAGGGAGGCCGAGGTCCTTCAGTTCTTCTTCCACCGCCAGGCTGAGGCCGCTGCGGGGCGCACCTGCCGGTCGGCGGCCGTTGTACCGGCCCACCAAAACCCGTTGAGCGGCGCGGGCCACCGCTCGGCCACGACCGAGCGGTTCGCCCTGAGCCAGGGCGAGAGTGAGCGACTCGACCAACTCTCGGCGGCCGGGTGCGGGCAGGTTGCGAAGGCGGGCCAGGTCGAGCGCCACCCGGGCGGCCTCTCGTGAGTCGGGCACTCCGGCGGTGTGGTCCTGGCTTCGCAGGGCCTTGGTCATGGCCACAGAGAGCTCCGACACCGCAGCCTCCACCGCGTCGGTGGATCCCGCCGCCTCAACCACCCGTTGTTGCCACATCGGGTCACGGATACCGGCCGGGTAGCCCGAGCGGGAGTCGAGCATCTCGAAGTTGTAGGGGATCATGGCCGTGACCACCGACCCTTCGGGGTCGGCCTGGCCGGGCTCCGGGACGTCGATGCTTTCGGGCCGGGGTAGTTCCACGCCGGGGTCAAGCCAGTGCAGGGGATTTTCGAGCAGCGCCGCGGCATGGAAGGAGCCAACGATGGCCGCGACCCCGCCGGTGTCTTCGCTCGTGGGTGTTGTTTCGGCCATCAACTCGCCAAGGCGAAGCCGCATCCAGCGCTCTCGCACAAGATCGATCGGGTCGACTCCACCACCGGTCGCGGCGTCGACCCGCATGGCCCAGCCGTAGCCGAGCCCGCTGCGCCGCACCGCTTCCGGGCTGGCCCCGACCGCATGCACTTCCACCATGCGGTCCCAGAGCTCTTCAAGGTCGTCCACGTCGGCCTGGGCCAGGAGCGAGGTCAGGATCGGGTGCGCCTGGGCGGAGGTGTCGCGTCTGGAGCTATCGAGCCCGGCGAGCGCGCCGGGCGTACGGAGAGCGACGGGCAGGTCGATGGCGGCGATGCGGCGGCCGTTCCGTTGGGCCCAGCGCATGGCGACCAGTTCGGGGGAAAAGTCAGCAAAGGGGTGGAAGCTGAGCCGGTCCCCGAGTCGGGTGGCCGACGAGATGGCCAGCGGCGCCACTGCGTCAGGGTCGGCGAGGTAGGCGGTCCAGGGTTCGAGTTCGGTCGGCAACTCCACCGCCACGATGGCCGGATCGGCCACATCGAGTAGGGCGGGCATGGCCGCCGCCAGCGCCGGTGAGTGATGGCGCACGCCGATCAGCCACGGTCGGCGGCAGGCGAAGAGGGCGTCGAAAGCGGCCGCAGCCTCGGCTTCAGGCGCGTCGGAGTCGTCGTTGATCACCTCGGTGGTGGGCTCCGCGGCTGGCGACATGGTCCGGCTGACTCGGGCGCTCGCGGCGGCTAGGACTGCGCCGATTCGAGGGTGGAGCGCAGCTCGAAGAGGCGGGTCCACAGCCGGGAGCCCGCTTCAGCGCGGCGCTGGACCGCGGTGTCCCAGTAGCCAAGCACCCGGGCCAGGTCGGCCGAGTCGTCTTTGCGGACCGCACCAAGCAGCATGCCTGGCAGCTGGGTGGCTGGGTCCCGATTCGGGTCGAGATAGGCCCGGTCGTAGCCCATCGAGGTGGCGATGGCCACGGCTTCGGCGGTGCTCATCACCGTGGAGGGTTTGTCGACGCTCCAGCCCTCCACCGTCACCCCCGACCGCAGATCGCGGAAAGCGGTCACCAGGGCTTCGAGCACGGCGTCGTCCACATCGAAGCTTTGACCGCTGCGTTCCAGCACCGCCGTCGCTTGGCTGCGGACCAGGTTCACTTCGTCTTCGAGTTTGGCGATCGGCTCGACCAGCTCGAAGTTGAACCGGCGTTTCAGCGCCGCCGACATTTCCGACACACCACGGTCGCGCAGGTTGGCGGTGGCGATCACGTTGAAGCCGGGCCGGGCGAACTCGGTTGATCCGTCGGGCCCGTCGGCGTGGCCGGCCAGTTCGGGGATCGACAGCCGTCGGTCCGATAGGATCGACACCAGGGCGTCCTGCACTTCAGGCAGGCAGCGGGTGATCTCTTCGATCCGGCCGATCGAGCCAGAGCGCATCGCCAACAGCAGGGGAGAGGCCACCAGCGCCTCGGGCTGTGGGCCTTTGGCCAGGAGCAGGGCGTAGTTCCAGCTGTAGCGCAGGTGGTCTTCAGTGGTGCCGGCGGTGCCCTGCACGGTGAGGCCGCTGGTACCGGAGATGGCGGCCGAGAGTAGCTCCGAAAGCATCGACTTGGCGGTGCCGGGCTCACCGACCAGCAGCAGACCGCGTTCGCCCGCCAGGGTCACTACACATCGCTCCACCAGGCCCTTCGGGCCCACGAATTTGGGTGAGATCTCCACCGATGCCGGAAGGTCGCCGCGGTCCTTCTTCGGCAGCTTGAGCGCCTCGCCGTTCGACCCCATGATGAAGGTGACCACCGCTTGCGGGCTGAGGTGCCAGGCATCGGGTTTCGGCGCCCGATCCACCACCGCCAGGGCCGCCAGCTCGGTGGCGAAGCGAACCTCAGACGGTTCGCTCTGCATCGTTGGTGTATTCGATTCATTGGAGTTGGAATCGGTGGAGTCATCGCTGGTCATCCGAGCACCTCAGTCATACGTTGAACATTGTCTCGCAGATCGGTCCCATCGACCGGTCACCATCTCCATCGCAACCGCCACAATGCTCACCGTTGTGTGACGCGAGCACTAGGTCGGTGGGTTCAACTGTGATCGGTCCCAGGCCTCGGCGAAGGCGATATGGGGCGGCTGCGGTTCGATCCACAGTGGGAGCGGGCTCACGACCTTCTCGTCGTCAGTCAGTTCGAGGTTGGCCGACTCCAGCTTCCAGGCTTCGAGGGGCAGGTGTGGGGCCTTGGCGGTGATCCACTTGCCGGGGAGGAAGAACTTGCGGCCGGCTCGGGCCCGTTTGGCCTCTACCACGAGGCCGGCCTCCACCAAGGCCGCGCCAGCCTTCTTGATGCGGGCCGCGGTCCAACCGTTCCACCGTTTGACGTTGGCGTCGGTGGGTTCGAGAAGGGCGAGGAGTTGCAGGTAGTAGGTGGCCGGTTCGGCATCGATGCCGTGGACATCGCCGACAGTGGCGACGAGGTCGGGTACTGAGGCCGCGGGGTTGGCTTCGAACTCGCCTTCGCTCACCGGCGTGTCGGCGGCTCGGGCCGCAAATGCGTCGAGCCGGCCGGCCCGGATCATTCGCAGGGCGGTGAGACTTGCGCTGCGGTCAAAGACCGCTTCGATCTCGGTGGGAAGTTCGTCGAATCGGGCCGGGCGCAGGAACAGTCGAGCCGAGAGGTACCGGGCTCCTTCATGGATGGCCACGAAGCTGCTGCCGTCGATGGCGGTGGACACGCCGTCATGGCGAGGGTGCGTCTGGCCGTGGAACGGGGTGAATTCGGGACCCAGTCGTTGCAGGTTCGCCACAGCTTCGTCCGTACTCCCGAGGTGAATAGTTGCCCCACGCGTGGTCAGGAGTCGTTCGGGCTCATCGAGGCGCTGCTTGAGGGTGCGGACGACCTCGGCCACGTTGGCGTACAGCGGGTCGCCCACGGGTCGTTGGTAGAGGGCCCAGTGCAGGTAGATGATCACCCACTCCAGCCACGCCGCCGACATGTCTCCTGGGTTGTCGCCACCGACAATGCGGAGGTCGTCGCTGGTCGGCGGGTTGGCCGGTTGGCCCAGCTTCTGGTGGTTCTCGGGTTCGGCCAACATAGTGAGCATCCCCTCACGACCCCCGGCGGCGTGTCGGGTGTCTGGGGCACTCGACAGCGCGTCTTCGGGGATACTCACCGCTTTGCCAAAACGGTCCACCACGGCCTGGGCCAGCAGCGCAACTGGGCTGGCGGAGTCGTCGGGCCCATCGCCGAGCGGCTCCCACCAGCGATCGATGCCGTGGGTGAGGAGGCCATCGAACACGCGGCCCAGCTGGTGTCGGGCGTCGCCGCGGCGCCACAGGGTGTCGCGGGCTACTTCCGCTTCCTTGGCCTTGAGGTCGAGGGCGGCGCGTACCTCTTTGAGGCGAGACTGGTTCTGGCTCCCGGGGTAGCTGACAAGGCTGGGGCATACCGCCCAGAGCAGTTTGGCTTCGGCGGTGGAGATGCCGGTTCGGCGGGCCAGCTCATCAGCCGCGGCCGGTTGCCAGGCGACCGGACCCCGCTTGCGAACCTGAGCGATGAACTCCTGGAGTTCGGCTGGGGAGCCCCAGGTGCACTCAACTGGTCGACGCTCGACGATCTCATCCTCGGGGGCCACCGCTGACAGGTTCGGTTCGTTGGGAAGTTCGAGGAACTCGACAGGGTGGTTGCTGTTGGAGAATTGGCGCTGCCGCCAAACGACGCCGTTGTCGTTGCGATGGCCGTCGTTGTCCTGTTTCGAGATCAGTCGACCAATGAAGAACTTCTCCGGGTGCTCGCAGAAGATGGTGGTCGACCATACGTCGAGAAGTGTCAGGATGGCTTCGCGGTCGGAGTCGTCGATGAAGGGGCTGGTGGCCCGGGCCATGTAGGGCGCCACCCCCTCGATCATTGTGATCGCTGATGGACCCACCCGCTCGCCACTGTTGTTGGTTGCCGATCGGTATCGCTGATCGCCGGGCCGGAACTGGTGGTTGTCATGCAGGAGGTTCCCGAGTGCCGGCCCGCGGCCCGACGCCAGCCGCATGGGGAGCCCGGCCATGGCTTCGCCGAGCTGCTTCAGGTCAAGACGGGGAACCTCGGGGACGTCGTCAGCCGGCTCGGTCGTGGTCAACTCAGCGATGCGCCCCCGGAAGACAACCAGCGAGAGGTGGAGATCGGCGACGATGCTGGTTATCCCAGCCACACCCTGGCGAAGGTTCGGTGAGGTGATACCGAGGTCGGCAACCGCCGGGATGATGTCGGTGAGGTTGGGTTCTGGTCGATCTTTGGATCGGCTGTGATTGCGCCGAGCCGGGAGAGGGTGAGCCGCATTGTGGGCGATCATCACGTCGATGGCCGGTGCAAGTAGGGACTCGGCTGCGCTCGGGTCGATGGTGCGCAGCACCTGCGACCCCTCCCTGTCCCGGGGGCGGAAGTGGTGCCAGAAGGCAAGCGGTGGATGCAGCCTGGTGCCGTGGGCGCGAATAGCGTCTCTGTGGCCGTGGGGGCATTGGAGGAGTTGGTTCGATGCGGTCCATAGCGAGACGCTGCCGTCGCCGACTTTGAGCACCAGCGGCTCAGCGCAACCGGGCCAGTCGATCAGCCCGACTGGTGTCCACCGGCCGTACACGCTGGTGGTCATGGTGAGCGAAACGCCGTCGATCCGCTCGAGCCGGACTTCCTTCAGCGGTGATGCGCGGCCTTGGCGGGTATTGGACCGCAATCGTCCCTGATCAGTCTCCTCCAGCTGTCGTGCCGTGATCCGGGTGCCGGTTAAGCCGTTGGCTTGGCCAAGCGGCGTGTCCTCGATGTCCTTGCTGGCCGGAAGCGGCATCAGTGTGCTTTCGAACTGCAAGTCCCAGCCGTCGGTCGAGGCTTCTTCGAACCACGTCGGGATCGACTCGCGCCCGGTGGTACCGGTGGTGGGGTCGAACTCTCGCCACCGCAGGCGCTGGTCGGTGCCCGGGACTTGTTTCCACCAGTGGGTTCCATCGCCAACGATGCCTTCGGCACGGCCTGGCCGGGCTCGATCGCCGGGGGCGATTGCCGGGCCGCCGGTCGACAGCGTTTTTTCGTCGGTGATGACGTAGCCGAGATCCATGTGGTGGTAGGCCGCACCCGGAGGCTTGAAAGTATTGCTGGGTTCTTCGGACCAGTACGCCTCGGTCTTTTCCCAGTTCGGGATCACCATCAGAAACTGGTCACCGATGTACGTGGCCGTTGTTCGCTCTTTCGGCAGCGGTGTGGAGGCCACCTGACCAGCAGGGCCAATCGCTCGCGCCATGCCGTCGGTTTGGATGGTGAGAATCGGCCAGCTGTTGCCCAGCTCAGCTAGGTGGATGGTGCGGCCTTCGACGGCGGCGTCGAGCTCGGGCCAGCCCATTTCATCGGCGACTCCGGCCCGAAGCTGGCGAGCCAGCAGGTCGGCCGCAGTAATCGCGTCAAGTCGAGCTACGAGATCGGGGTGATGGGCGAAGCCCGCAGGTCCGATCCGCTCCAGATCTAGCATCGCCAGGCGGCAATCGGAAGCCATCGCCGCTTCCAGAGTCTCGAGCTTGTTCTCGATGGCTCGGCCAATTGCCGGTCGGAAATGGGCGAACCGGTTCAGCAGCGCAGCCGAGCCGGAGCCGGTCCATTCGATGATCGCAGCTTCCAGCGGCGGGCGATGGCGTGGATCATCCAGCAGGTGGGTTAGGGGCCGGCGCTCACCGTCCTCACGGTGGATCCAGCCGCGCAGCGCCAGCGAGCCAGTCGGGTCGGCCACTGGGAGTTTGAGCTCGAGAGCCAAATCGGTGGCCTCCGCACAGAAGTTGTCGCGGGGCCCCACGAAGTTCACGGGCGTGGTCCCCGCGGCGATGATCGGAGCGAGTGTGTTGATGAGCTGGTGAACGTGCGGCGCCAGGGCGGCCAGCCGCCAAGTGCCTGGTTGGCTGTATCCGTGGAATCGCGACAGCCAAACGGCTGGGTCGATGCCGGCGTCAACGCTCGGGCCCACTGCGCTCTTAAGGAGTTCAATGGCGCCGCAGTCGGTAAGGAGCTCGAGCCACCAGCTGCTGAACTCGGTGCGGTTGCGACCGGTCTCGGGCCAGCTGCGCAGAAGGAGAAGCGAGAGATCCACGTCGTCTTTGGCCAGCTTCACCAGGATGGTTCGAGCGGATTTCCAGAAGGTGCCGGGGGCGTTGGCGGTGGCCGGGGCGCTGAGTAGGACGCGCATCAGGTCGGCTTCGGTGGCCGCCCGTTCCTTGGTGTCGCGTTCGGTGGCCTTGGCCATGCGCTTGACGATCTTGAGGGTGTCGGCCATCGGTGGCAGGCCGCCGAGGGTGCGGCGGATTGACAGGTCGACAAAAGCGTCGAGGGCGGCTTCGGGTTCGAGCTGATCGCTCAACCCGCTGCTGTAGTTGGCCAGGCTTTTGGCGGTGAGGGCTCCGGAGAAGGCGAACTCAAGAAAGGCGTCGCGTCGGGCCTCTTCGTCCACATCAAGGGCGTAGGTGCGCTCGACCTCGCGGGCCCGCTCGAACATCTGGGCCGCGTACTTGTGGGCGTCGGCTGCGACGAACGCCCGCCCGGCCTCTTCATAGAAGCTCGGCAGTAGCGACGGCGGTTCCAGGCGGCGGCTGATCTCGTCGTAGAGATCCTTGGCGTGACCCGGTTTCGACTTGGCCCGTCGGGCGGCGCGGTTCATGTCGTCGACCACCGCCAGCGCTGCAGCCTGGTGTTCGGGTTGGTGCACCAGGATGGCGGCCGGGAAGCCGAGGCCGCGGCGAGGGCCGGCACCTACGGCGGCGGCCACCTGGGGCGACCCGAAGCCGAGCAGCGAAGTTTCGTTGTCGACCCCGGGGGCGATGGTGTCGCCAACGAGTGCGACAACGGGCCGGTCGGCGAGTGCTGGATGGCGGTAGGCCCGGGCCGAGATCTGGTCGGTCGGATGGTCCTTGAGGGTGGTGCCAGCCGGCAGAAGACCACCGGCGGCAAGCAGATCACCGGGGTCAGCGATGGGTCGGTCTGCGCTGGCGGGCGTCTTGCTGGGCTCGGTCATTGAACTGTGTGGCCTCGGTGGCTATACGGGTTCGGGTGGGTCGGTCTGGACGCGCTGCCAGGCATCGGCAAACGCCAGGTGTGGCGGTCGTCGCTCAAGCCACCGCTTCATGGGGGTTCCGGCAATCCGGTCGTCAACGTCGTCAGGTGTCGTGATCCGGTGCAGCGAGAGCTTCCACGTTTCCACCGGCGTTTCGGGGGCCTTGGCTGCAGTCCACTCGCCCGGCAGAAACAGCTTGCGGCCGGCGCGGGCCCGTTTGGCTTCCACCACCAGCCCGGCCTCAAGAAGTGCGGCTCCGGCCGCTTTGAAGGCCACCGGTTTCCAGGCGTTCCACTGCTTGATCCTGGCGTCGGTCGGGGTAAGCAGGGCGAGGTATTGCAGGTACAGCGCCGCCGCATCCTCATCCAGCCCTCGGTCACCGGCCACCTCGGCCACCAGCTTGGGGTTCGACAGCTGCGGGTTGGCCTCGTAACCGCCTTCGGGCACCGGGGTGGCGGTGGCCCGGTCGACAAACTCGTCGAGGCTGTCGAGGAGGGCCAGCGCCGTCATCAGTGGGCCGCGGGATGGGAGTTCGTGTTCGGCGATGATGGCGTCCCATCGCGACGGTCGAATGACGTATTCGATGTCGAGGTACTTTTCCCCAAGATTGCAGGCGGCGATGAAATCGCCGGTGTCGGCCGATATCCAGCCTTCAAGGCCATCGAGGGGACCGTACGGCTGGCCGAGCGAGGTCACCATCGAGTGGGGAAAGTCGGGTTGAACCCGGCGGGAGCCGAGCCAAAGCAGCCGCCCCGGGTCGGTCATGCGTTCGCGCAGCAGTGCGATCAGGGTGGGGACGCCCTGGTGGAGGGAGTCGCCGACCGGGCGGTGAACGAAGGCCCAGTGCACATACGCCAGCCAGGTGGTGATGGTCCGCGGGATGAGCTCGGGACTTCCAACTACCTGAAGTCGGTTGCGCCGGCCGACCTCAACTCCGTGCTCAGCTGGGGCCGCCAGTGCCGGGTGTTCTCTCGGGTTGGCGAGCACCGTCAACGACTCGGCGGGGTCGTCGAGTTTCAGCTTGGTCGCCTCGGCGATCGCTTCAGGGTCGATGGCCACGGCGCGACCAAACTGTTCGATCCACGCTGTAGCCAGGCGGGCCACTGGGCTGTCATCGTCGTCGGGGCCTTGGCCCAGGGGTTGACGCATCGTGGCTGCGTCAAGGCCGACCTGGCTGTAGACCGCTCGCACCTCCGCCGGGTCACAGCGGGCTATCAAGGCATGCGCGGCCCCAGCGGCTGCCTTGGATGACAGGCCGAGCACCTTGCGCTGATCCGCGTCGAGCACCGACTTGAAGCCGAAATCGGGGCAGCCGGCCCATACCAGGGCGGCCTCGGCCGAGTTCAGGCCGGTGCGGCGGCTGAGCTCTGCGGCCGCATCGGGGCTCCATTCGAGTGGTCCGTTGGCCCGAATCTCCGCCACAAACTCGGCAACCTCGACTGGTGTGCCCCAGCGCATCTGCACCGGCCGGCGGTCGAGCACTTCGAGGTTGTTCGGAACTATGGGGGTGTCCGGGTCGCTTGGCCGTTCAAGGAACCCGGCTTTGCGTCCACCGGTGCCGATGGCCCACGTGCCAGCGGCGGTCGTTTCGCCGGCGCCACTTTCACCGTCGGCGATGGTTCCAACAAAGAAACTGGTTGGGTCCTGGCAGAAGATGGTGGTGGACCAGACGCTCAACAGGTGAAGCAGCGTCTCTCGGTCAGCGTCAGCCACGACCGGGCTAGCCGCCCGTATCGCAAGAGCTCCGATGCCTTCGATCATCCATACCGGGCTGGGTGATCCCGGTGTCCAGGCCTGGGTCCCGAGTTGAGCGACTCGGTTGTCGTCGGTCACAAAGCGTTGCTGAAGCGCCAGCATGCTGTGTAGCGCCGGTGACTGGGTATAGCGGTTCACCCGGTCGGGGCTCAGCCACGCTAAGCCGTTCGCACACCGGGCCACGCTGATGTCGGGCAGTTCCCGCGCGTCGTCGGCTTCAGGTGAGGTGAGTTGGCGCACCAGTGCGCTGAGGTCCTGTTGGATGCGGGCCGCGTACACGGCCACGCCAGCCAGGCCGCGGGCCAACTTGTCAGAGGTCACGCCGATGCTGGCGGCCGCGGCTTCGATCGAGGAGTGATCGATCGTGCCGTCGCTCTGCGGGGTGGTTAGGGCGGAGACTGCTGGCTCCAAAAGAGTGGAGGCCATGGCCGCGTCGGCGCTTCGGAGTATGGCGGAGCCTGCTTCATCGCGGGGCTGAAGATGGTGCCAGAACGCCAGCGGCGCGACCAGGTCGGTTCCCCGGTTGGGCAAGTCGTTTTCGCGTTGCGCCCCGCCCCCTTTGGCGAAGTTCGCGCCTTCGGGCGTGCAAAGGTTGAGTGAGCGCGTACCCAAAATGAGCCGGGGTGTGTTGTCGCCGGGCCAGGTGATGATGGCAGCCGGCCTACCAGCGCTCGGCTCAAGCGCATCGATGTGGATCGACTCACCATCGATCCGGTCGATTTGCCAGTCCGTGGCCACCCGATCTTCAACGGGGCGTCGCCAGACTCGGTGACCAACGAGACCGTCAGCATGTCCCTGCTGGGTGCTTGCGAATCCCAAGCGGCTCTCGCTGAGCGAATCCGGGGCTGGCATCAGGCTGCAGCTGGCTGGTGCCAGCACCCAGCCCGGACCGGGGCTCTCCTCAAACCAGGTTGGGACCGAGGGCCGACCGGTGGTTCCGGCCGTCGGGTCGAACTCGACGAAGTACTCGCGGCGTTGGTTGTTGGTGGTTCGTCCAGACGCGATGGTCCACTGGTGCTGGCCATCACTGATGATGGGCCCGGCATCCCCTGGCGGGTGCCGATCACCTGGCCGGACCGCAACTCCGCCTGTGCTCAGCGATTGATCGACGGTCAGGGCGTAGCCCTCGGTTAGGGGGGCGTTGGTTTGGTTTGGGCGGGCGGTGGTGAAGACGTCGTCGGGCTGGCTACTCCAGTACCCTTCGGCGTCGCCGTGGTAGGTGCTGGTGATCACCAGAAAGTCGTCGCCGACCACATCGACTTGGCGGTTGGGTCGCTCGATTGCCGTCGGCTGGAAGCGATGTTCAGCCACGATGCCGTCGGGACCCACGGCGATGGCCTGGAGTTCGTCGGCCAGGGTGAGTACCGGCCAGCTGGTGCGGGTCCGGTATCGGGCGTATCGGGTGGCATGGGGCGTGAGTTTCTCGATCGCTGCTTCGAGTGCAGGCCAACCAAGTTCGTCGAGGATGCCGACGCGCAGTTGGCGGGCCAGCGCTTCACTGACGTCGAGTCGCTCGACCTGCTCGATGAGCTGTGGGAACGGGGCGTAGGCGGCGGAGCCAATCTTTCGGAGACTGTCGATGGCCGCTCGGGCCTGTGTCAGGAAGCCCGAATCGACTTCGCCGACGGCTGCGGTGATGGCCGCAGCGACGCTGGGCTGTAGGTGGGGGTACTGGTTGAGCGTTTCCCCATGTCCACCGGTGGTTGCCGACCGGGCCGCGGTGTCGAGGAGCGGAGCGAAGCGCTCATCGGCGGCCAGATGTTCGAGCGGCCGTCGGCCACGGTCTGTTACCGCCACCCAGTCCAGAAGTGAGATCGACGGTGTCCATCGATCGACGGCTTTCGGGTCGGTGACTTCAAGGCCGAGCTCGAGGGCCAGGTCGGTGAGCTCGGCTCGGTAGTTGGCGCGAGCGCCGACGAAGGCCAGCTTGGTGTCGCTGGTTTTGATCACCGGTGCCAAGTCTTCAAGGAGCCGAAGCAGTCGCGCCGATTCGGGGACCGTTCTCCAGCCGGCTCGGGCCCGATGGTTAGAGAACGTCGCGATCCAGCCGGCAGCATCAATCTCGGCGGCGACCGCTAGGTCTGATTCGGCGAGCAGGTTGAGGGCGCCGGAGTCGTCGAGCAGTTCGAGCCACCAGTCGGGAAAGTGGCCGTCGTAGCTGGTGGCTGGGTTTGGCCGACGCGCCAGGAGGGCCACGTTCACCGCCGGGTCGGCCTTGGCCATACGTATCAGTGCGGTCCGCGCCGATTTCCAGAACCCCATTGGTGCCACGTCGGTGGCCGGCGCCTCGAGCAGCAGGGTGAGGAGTTCCGCCTCCACCTCCTTCACGTCTCGTTCGGTGGCTTTGGCCATCTTGCGGGCGGTCTTGATGGCGTCAGCCATCGGCGGTAGCCCGCCGAGGGTGCGACGACTCACGAGATCTATGAACGCATCGAGTGCCGCTGCCGGTTCGAGCTGCGCCGACAAACCGGTGGCGTAGTTGGTGAGGCTCTTGCCGGTTAGCGCGCCCGCGAAGGCGAATTCGAGAAAGGCGTCGCGTCGAGCGACCTCGTCAACCTTGAGGTTGTAGGTGCGTTCGACCTCGCGCCCCTTTTCGAACATGGTGGCCGCGTAGGGCAACGAGTCAGCGGCGATGAAGGCGCGGCCCGCTTCTTCGAAGAAGCTGGGCAGGAGGATGGGCGGGGTGAGCCGTTTGGCGATGGCCTCGAACTGCTCCTTGGCCCGTCCGGGCTTGGATTTGGCTCGGCGGGCGGCTCGTTTCATGTCGTCGACCACGGCGAGAGCGACGGTGGCGTGTTCCGGTTGGTGGACCAGCACCGATGCCGGGAATCCCAACCCGCGGCTCACACCCACCGCCACCGGTCCGGCCACTTCGGCATCACCAAACCCGAGCAGTCCGGTCTCCACATCAGCGCCGGGGGCGATGGTGTCTCCGACCAACTGCACCACCGGTCTGGCTCCGAGCGCCTGGTGTTCGTAGCTGCGGGCGCTGATGGTGTCGGTTGCCGCCCCGCCGGCCTTGGTGCCCGGGGCGAGGAGCGCACCGAAGCTGAGGAGGGCGTCAGTACGTTCGCTTTCGGCGCTCACTGGTCTTCGGCATCGTCTTCGGTAACCCGGCCGGCAAAGATCGTGGCCGCCATACGGGCCCCTTCCGACCAGGCCACCGGCCCCACCTCGACCAGCGGTACGGCTCGTTCGCTGGAGTCAACCCACAGCAGTGAACCGGTCTCGGTTTCATAGGCCGGGTCGTCGGAGCCGATCCAGTAGCGGGCGTCGAGTCGGCGGTCGCCGTCGAAGCAGGCGGTGGTGACGTACCCGCCCCGCACCCGGTAGCCGTTGGAGTTGGCTCTTCCTGCGGCGTGGCGAAGTTCGGCGAATCGGCCGCCCGCGTATTCTTCGTGGGTGGTGGCCTTGGGGTCGAGGTCGTCGGGCCGCTCGTACACGGTGCGCATCAGCTGGGGGATGGCCTGCTCGATCCCGATCTCGGCGGCGAAGCTCCGGAAGTCGTCGATTTCGTCGAGTACCACCGGATGGGGGAGCACGACCTGGTCGGTCTTCACCCATACCGTTTCGCCGTCAAGGTCGACCACGCCGAGGCCCTTCTTCGGGTCGGCGCCTCGAAGGAAGCCGGCCCGCTCCTGGTCGGCCACCCCAACTGCGGCTGCCTTGTTCTTGCCCTTGGTTTTCACGATCGGCGCCGCGATCGCGTCCTCGAGCAGGGTCCGCCACGAAGGGTCGGGCCACACGCTGATCAACACATCGAGCGGGATCGGCAGGGAGCCCACCATCCACGTCTCGACCGTTTCGCGGCAATTCTGGTCGTGGCGGGCCAGCCAGTCCCGCAGGGCAGTGAGTTCCTCGGCTTCCGGTGTGTCACGGGCCTTCTTCGGCACCGAGGCCAGCACTTTGCCTTTTGCGTTTCGGCACTTGATGGTGGCGCCGTCGAGGCCCAGGTCGTAGCCGCTTTCGGTCGAGATCCACACGATCTCCGGTTCGGCGGCATCGGCTGAGGCCTTGGAGTCTCCATCGTTGGCGTCGGCCTTGGTTTTTGGCGTGGCTTTGGCTTTCGCCATGGTCCCCCCTGATCGTGTCTTGACCTCAGGTAACGATTCGGCAAGGACCGGCGGGGTTTGAGTGTCCCAGCCGGGGTTGCCCGAACGTCCGTGGTGCAAACCTAACCCACTCGCGCCGGTGCCTC
>CALAML010000100.1 GCA_937925845.1 uncultured Acidimicrobiales bacterium
CATGTTGGTGGCCAGCGACCGGGTCTCGTTGGTCAACCCGGCATGAGCCTGGAGCGCACCACAACACGGGGCCACCTCACCGGTTGGCGTCACCCCGAAGCCCGCGGCTTCGATCACCCGCTGCCCGGCCTGGTGGACATCGCGCTGCCAGGCATCCATCACACACCCGGTGAAAAGGTAGACATCGGTGCCCGACGCCTCAAGCGGTGCCTGACGCAGCGGCAGGTCAGCGGGCAAGCCGAGACGCTTGGGCACCAGGCCGGTTCGGCTGATGGCAGCGAGGGCGGTGGATCCGGCTCGCAATAGCTTCGGCTGCGCTAGTGGCTTGAGCGCCAGACGAAGCCAGGTCGGGGTCATCTCGCCCGACTCGGCGAGCGTCTCGCGGGTCTGCTCCATCAGATGGCCATAGGGGACGCTGCTCGGACAAGCTGGCTCACAACCACGACACTGCACACACGACTCAAAAGACTCAATCACTTCATCGGTAACCGGTGCGCCCTCAAGCTGGACCTCGCGCATCAGCGAGATGCGGCCCCGTGGCGACATGGCCTCATCTCCGGTCACCCGAAAGGTGGGGCAGTGGGGAAGGCATAACCCGCACTGCACGCAGGTGTTCAGGTCGTCGGCATCAAGTCGCAGATCCATCATGCATCACTTCGTTTTCGATGGGAGGCAAGAACATGTCGGGAGGGCCGTTGTACTCACGGAGGGAAGGGTGGCCGCTGCCCTCATGAAGCCAAACCCCTCATGAAACGGAACGGCCCGGGGCGAGGCGGCCGGTCGGGTCAAACAACTGCTTCAAACGCCCCGCCACCACAAGGCTGGCCGCGTCCGGGGTCCGGTGCGGTTGAGGATTCTCGGCATGGACGGTACCGACGCCGACCGACGCCACAAACGAACCGGTGCCGTTCGCGCTGGCACCGGCGGGCTCGGTTTCAGGGGAAAGACCCGGCAGCTCGGAGGGCTTCAACGACCAGCGATGGGGAGGCAACGGCGGTGGGCCATCAACTTCGGCAAAGGCGCCCAACTCGCCGATCCGTTTCCGCTCGGCCACCACATCGGGCGGGTGGCCTTCAAGCAGCACCCAGGTGGACTGGCCATCCCACAACACCGCTCCTGGCCGCAGCACCGCATCAAGAATCGCCGTCGGATCGCTGTCGCTCGATTGAAACCAGCGGCTCTCGGTTGGTGACGGGTTGGTGCGGATGGTGGCTTCAGCGAGCAGGCCGAGGGTGCCGAGCGAGCCAACCATCAGCCGCGGCAGGTTAAAGCCGCTCACGTTCTTCACCGTGGGTCCGCCCGACGTCACCACCTCGCCCTCGGCACTGACGTAGCGCAGCTGCAACACCGAGTCCCGTAGCCGCCCCACGCCCAACATAGTGAGGGCGTTCTCGCCCACGGCGAGGGCGCCGCCGACGGTCCCGCCCCGCTCGGGCAGAGCACATCGCTGCCCCGCTTCAGCCAGAGCCAGGTTCAATTCCGCCACCGGAGTACCCACGCGGACCTGCACGGTCATCTCGTCGGGTTGGTAGGACACGATGCCGGTCGGCGCCTCAAGAATCGTGGTGTTCTCGGCGAGGCTCCCGCCAAGCTCCCAGCGGGTGCGGCTTCCGGCCACGGCGACCGGTCCGGAATCACCAACGACCTCGGCAAAGGCGGAAAGGGCGGTGTCCTGGCTGACCAGCGAACTCAACGGCCCTACCCCCACACGCCGGTCGGCACCTGCCGCAGCGCGGCGATGTCGGCACACGAATGGCCCGCGGGCAACACCTTGCCGGGATTGGCCCGACACTGGGGATCGAAGCCCTGCCGCAGCCGGTTCTGATGATCGAGATCCGCAGTCGAAAACATCTGATCCATAAACTTCTGCTTCTCCACGCCGATGCCGTGCTCGCCGGAGAGAACACCGCCGGCGTCGAGTGAGGCCTGAAGGATCCGAGCTCCAGCTGCATGGACCCGATCGAGCGTGCCCTCGATGCGGGCATCAAAAAGTAACAGCGGATGCAGGTTGCCATCGCCGGCGTGGAACACGTTCATCACAATGACGTCGTACTCCTCAGCGATGGCGTAGACCTCGTCGAGCACGTCGGCCAGCTTTGAGCGGGGCACGACCGTGTCGTGCAGGTAGTAGTCGGGCGCGATCTGGGCAATGGCGCCAAAGGCCGTCTTGCGGCCCTTCCACAACAGGGCCCGCTCGACCTCACTGTTGGCCCGACGCACCTCGGTAGCTCCATTGGCGAGACCGATCTCGCTGATGCGCTCGGCATCGATGTCGACCCCATCGGCCAAACCCTCCACCTCGACCAACAACACCGCTGCGGCATCGGTCGGATACCCCGCACCCACGAAGTTCTCGACCGCCACCGTGATGCGCTGATCCATCACCTCCATCGCCGCCGGAACAATCCCGGAGGCGATCACCGCACTCACCGTGTTGGCGGCATCGCGAACGGAGCTGAACGAGGCGAGGAGGGTCCGGACCTCCGGCGGGTTCGGGGTGAGGCGGACGGCAACCCGGGTCGCGATGCCCAGCGTTCCTTCACTGCCGACGAAGGCGCCGCGAAGGTCATAACCAGCAGGCTCGGCATCCAGACCGCCAAGCATGGCCACGTCGCCGGAAGGCAGAACCACCTCCACGGCAATGATGTGGGCGTCGGTCACCCCGTAGGCCAAACAGTGGGGGCCGCCCGAGTTGTTGGCCACGTTGCCGCCGATGGTGCAGACCTGCTGACTCGACGGGTCGGGAGCAAAGTGGAAACCGAGTGGATGCAGATGGCGAGTGAGGTCGAGGTTGATGACACCCGGCTCCACCCACGCCAACCGGTTGGCCACGTCGACCTCAAGGATCTCATTCATCTTGGTGACCGCGACCACGATCGGGGCACCCAACGGGATGGCGCCACCGGCCAGACCGGTGCCTGCGCCCCGGGGTACCACCCCACGGTTGTGGGCCGACGCAATCCGCATGATGGCGGCCACCTCGTCGGTAGAGGTTGGATGACAAACCGGACCGGCCACCCCGCCATCAAACACCGAAGCATCGTTGGCGGCCAGGGACCGCTGAGCTCCGTCCATGCGCACCCGATCCGAATCCAACGCAGCCACCAGCTCCGCCAGCAGTTGGTCATCGGCCGAAACCGGTCCCCTCGGCTTGCGGTCAAAGCGTCGAAGCAGTCGATCGGCCACACCCATCCCTCAAACCTAACGGCTCTCTGATGCGCCGCGCGTATCCGGGGAGCTGGTGGGGCCCC